>JBKPMH010000074.1:0-18881 GCA_046732035.1 Verrucomicrobiota bacterium | reverse complement strand
CGGCAGGGTCGTTGGCCCTCGTTCATAGCCGGGTGCCGTCCGATGCTGTGATTATTCAGCGGTTGCGCGAAGCTGGCGCCGTAATTCTTGGGAAGGCCAACCTGGGCGAATGGGCGAACTTTCGAGGCAATCTCATCTTCTATCCTCTCACGGTTGGCTGGAGCGCACGGGGCGGCGACACGAAAAATGCTTACGACCTGAGCTACACATCATGGGGATCAAGCTCCGGTTCGGCCAACGGCGCGGCAGCGAACTTGTGCTCGGTAGCAGTGGGGACCGAAACAGATGGATCGATCACCGGGCCATCGGCGGTCGAAAACATCGTTGGCTTGAAACCCACTCTTGGACTTGTGTCGCAAGACGGGATTATTCCTATTGCCCACGAGCAGGACACCGCCGGCCCGATGGGACGCAGCGTTACTGACATTGCCATTCTACTCGGCGCGTTACAATCGCCATTTGGGGAGGTGATTGGACATCCATTGCCCGACAACTACACGCAGTTTCTGCAGCGCGGGTCCCTTCAAGGGGCTCGGATCGGACGTGACGTTCGGTTTTTCGATTATAGCTATTACGGCAGCGGAATTCCGGGCGATGAGGAAACGGTTGCTTTTGCTGAAAATGCCCTGGCAGTAATGGAAAGCCTCGGTGCAACTATTGTGGACACCGACACCGGCGACGTCTTCGCTTATACGGATGACGAGTTTACTGCATTGTTGTACGAGTTCAGGGCGCAAATCGCGGAGTATCTTGCCGGACTCACGCACACCAATATGCGAACGCTCGCAGATCTGATTGCATTCAACAACGCGCACTGCGAACAGGAATTGGTTTACTACGGACAGGAGGTGTTCGAGTTGGCGGAACAGTTTCCCGGTTATCCTGACGATCCGAATTATGTCGCGGCCCGAACGCATGCACGAAATACGGCGCGGTCGGGGATTGATGATGCTCTAGCGGCCGACAACCTCGACGCGATCGTTGCGCCACACCTGACCAACTCGACCGGGCCTGCGGTGGCGGGCTACCCGAACTTATCGCTCCCGGTAGGGATTCGTGACAGCGGAAGGCCGGCTGGCATGCTGATGTACAGCACGTTCTTGCATGAACCACAATTGATTGGCTTCGGGTTCGACTTGGAGCAGGAACTGAACGTGCGGCAACAACCGCAATTCCTCGGCTCTGTGATTCCGATCCCAAATGCCAATCTTTGCGATGGTCAGCTCAGACAGCTCCAGGTGTCCACGCCCAGGGCGCGCGCTCTGCACGGCCGCATTTTCTAGATTTATCATCGTTCACGCTTGAGCACGCGAGCAGAATGAGGATTCTGCTCGCGTGACGGTTTTTCTCGGATGCGGTTTTGCCGCAAAATATCGCGAAGGCGGCGGAAATTTTTCCGTGCCTCTTCAATGGATGCTCGGCCTGCAACGGTTGAAGCTGGATGCGATCTGGCTGGAGTTGTTACCCGGTACCGACGACCCCGAAGCCGATCGGGCCCGAATCGAGAACTTCCAGCGGCAAATGCGTGCGCATGGATTAGCTGGTCGATATTGTTTGCTGTACCAGAAACAGGCAGCGACCACGCATGAGCTCGACCCGATCCGCTGTATCGGAATGTCCAAGCGAGCGTTGCTTGATCGACTAGCTGGCCCGAACACGCTGCTGAACCTGAGTTACTCGATTCATCCACCATTTCTTTTGCAATTTGAACGACGCATTTTTTGCGACCTGGATCCAAGCGAAATTTTTTATTGGATGACAAAGATGGATTTGGGGCAGGAACATCACCACGAGTTTTGGACCATCGGTCTCAACGTACATGGAAAGGATTGCCAGTTGCCGAAATCTTCTCTCAGCTGGAGAACATTTTACCCTCTTGCTGATACGAAGCTCCTGCGAAGCCAGCCTCGCCCGCGGATCGCTAAATTTACCACTATTGGTCAGTGGTACTGGAGCGGCGCCGTAGAAGTGGCAGGAGAATTCCCTGATTTGTCCAAGAGGGTCATGTTCGAGCCTTATCTCGGATTACCGGCGCGCGTTTCGAAGGCGCATTTCGAACTGGCCATGAATATCAATCCCGACGACCCGGAAAGGGCGCGTTTGCAGCAGCTTGGCTGGCACCTGGTTGATCCTCACCGGGTTGCGCGCACTCCGAGTTCGTACCGCAGATACGTTGCCAGCGGTCTTGCGGAGTTTACCGCGATCAAGGGTGTCGATGTAGCGTGGCAAACAGGTTGGGTGAGCGATCGTGCGGCGGCGTTCCTTGCAATGGGGCGACCCGTAATAACTGAACATACGGGCGCAGAAAGATATCTTCCACGAGAAAGCGGATTTCGTTTCATCCGAAACATTGATCAGGCGGAAGAGGCGGTGAACGAAGTGTTGTGTGATTGGCCGCGACTGTCAAAACAGGCACGATCCTGCGCGGTGGACATTTTTGATGCGAAAAAGACTCTCCGAAGAATTCTTAATCTTTAAGGTGCGACCCGCAGCCAGTGGCCGGTTGGTTTTGAAAACAGGGCCGTCTGCAGCCTAAAAAAATGCCGCTCGTTTTGGCGTTGCAAAACGATTTTCGGGTGTTACTCGTTGTCCCGTTATGGCAGACCTCATCAAACAGGGCGAGCTCAAGGAGCGAATGAAAAAGATCCCGGAATGGGAGCTGGAGAAGAAGCACATCGAACGCACGTTTGAGTTCGATGATTTTGCCGATGCAATTGATTTTGTAAACGCAGTGGCCGAAGTAGCAGAGGAAGAGGAACACCATCCTGATATCGACATTCGCTACAATAAAGTACATCTGGTTCTCTCGACTCACAGCAAAGGCGGACTGACTGAGCTCGATTTTGGCCTTGCCGAACGAATCGATACTCTGGCTGAATAGATGAGCGAGACTAGCGACTGCGCTCAGCCGCGTTGCTACGGAGACGGCAATCGCCCCTCGTCGGCGTCGATGAATTGAAATGCTGTCTGAATGTCCGATCTGTCCCTCATCCCGGCTTCTTTCTTGCGCCGCTCCAATGTTTCGGAGACCTCATCATTCCACCCCCGCTTGCGCATAAACTCGTTCCAGACGTAAACATCGTCCTCACTGGGTCGCTGTCCGTTCTCGAAACACCATTGCAGGATTTCTTCGTCGGTGCCGCCGCGATTCACGCGCTGGACCAGCTGGTTGTAATCAACTCGCAGGAAGCCTGCGCATTGTTCGTCGAATCCTCTGCCAAGATTTGCGTGGTAGTCTGGAGGTAATTGCTCGTCAGCATGCAAACGAATCTTGTCGAGCATCCGGCCAAAATAAAACAGACCGCCCACTTTTTCAGAAGGGCTGCGGAGGGCAACGGCTGCCATGCAAAAAGTTTGGCCTGTTTCGGCCGTCGTTCAAGGAAGCGTTTATGTCGTTTGCCATGCAGACGAGGTAAGAGATCTCAATCAAGCTTCGAACTTCATAGTATCGCGGCCATCACATGTCTGACGGTGAAGTATTTCGCATCGGCAGGATGAGCCGGATTAACACTTGTCGAGCACCAGGGCTTGGCTGATGCTCGATAGATAATGGACCGGATCGTTGGAATCGAAACGGAATACGGCTGCCTTTTGAGTGGAGAAGAACCGCATGTTAATTCCGAGCTCTGGCCTGCGAAGGTAAAAAACCATCTTTTCCGAAACGCCGAGGCCGGCACGATCGATCTGCATTATCGCGACTACGAAGAGCCACCGGGCAACGGGGGTTTTCTCCGCAACGGCGGTCGTCTGTATCTCGATATGGGACACATCGAGTACGCATCACCGGAATGCCTGCACCTTCACGATCTCGTCGCTTACGAATTGGCCGGGGACGATTTGCTGCAATCCTCGCTGATTGCCTTAAACGCGCAGGATCGGGTCTCGTTTATCAAGAACAATGTCGATCACCACACTGGTGCCACCTTCGGTTGTCATGAGAATTATCTGATGAAGCGGGAGGCGCAATTTACGCCACCAATCCTTGGAACGCTGCTCACTTTTTTGGCGACCCGACAAATCTTTACAGGTGCCGGGCGCGTTGGTCAGTCCAATCCCCTGGCGTTTGATTTCGAACCGCCACAGCCGGAGAGCCAGGTCAATTTCCAGCTTAGCCAGCGAGCGGATCATATTGTGAATGACATTTATCAGTGGGTTCAATTCAACCGCGCTATCATTAATGCCCGCGACGAACCATTGGCTGATTACCGAAAATACCGGCGCCTGCACCTGCTGATTGGTGATTCAAACATGAGTCCGTATGCCACGGCTCTAAAAATCGGAACTACCGTCTGCGTGTTGTCATTGCTCGAGGAGGGCCGTTTGCCGCGGAATCTGGTTCTGGCCGACGCCGTGCAAAGCACTCGCGATATATCCCGCGACACGACACAGCAATGGATTGTTCGTCTCGAGAACGGCAAGACCATTGGTGCACTCGACGTGCAGTGGGAATTTCATCATCTGGCACAAAAACATCTGCGCAACAGCAGCGCAGAAACTAATTGGCTATTAGAAAACTGGGGGTTTGCTCTGGAATCAATCGCGAGCAACCATCAGGCACTTATTGGCGGAGTCGATTGGATCACGAAGAAATGGTTACTGGAAGCTTTTGTCGAATCAGAAGGATTGAATTGGGACGATCCCTGGTTGCAAAGCATCGACCTCGAGTATCACAACATCGATCCAGTTAGAGGCTTGTTCTTTGCTGTCACGCCTGGCAAGCGAATTGCAGAGTGGAACAACAACGTCCGGCGATCAAGCGCGACGCATGTTCCGCCGGCAAATACGCGCGCGTCCGGTCGAGCCCGAGCAGTGGCTTTTTTTCAGAATTGCAATTCACCTTATGTTATTAATTGGGATTCGATCGCGTGCGATAACCGCGATTTTCTGGTGATGGGTGATCCGTTCCAGACCTATAACGAGGAAGTCGGACGCTTTTTAGTAAAACCCCGGATATCCGAGCTCACCGTCGAATAGCGTCGACCGGGGAATCGCAGCAGCTATAGCCCGCTTGGAGAGTAGCCAGGCGCTTATTGGCCCGTTGGCTGTGACCTTCAATTAAGCCGATGCAGTGCGGAAATGCCGTAGTTCTCCTGGAGATCCTGCGCTTCGGCGGCGACTTGCGCTGCATCGAGTTCGATTTGTTTTGGGTCTTCTTCGGTTTCGACCTTAATGAATCCATCGAGGGGATGCTTAACTGCCTCAGCCAAATCGTCTAAGGATTTGATTTCTTTGCCGTTCACTTTCGTCACAGTCAAATACGCCAGCTCGTCGTAGCCAATTGTGCTGTTAGCCGGAAGCACTTGGCTAAGGATCACGACACGTCGATTTTTGTCAGGAAAAAGCTCCGATTGAAAATGGTCAAGGTAAACCAGCCGTTGCGGAGCCTCTCGTTGCCAGTTTGGACCCCATTCCTTGAGATACTGCCGGGAGAGTTCCTGAAAAATCAGACCCCCGAGAACGTAATACCGCGGCGGTTGATCGAGATTGTACGGTGGGCTGACGAAATCTTTCGCGTCGCGGTGTTCGAGCGTGACGTTTAGCTGCATCGGCTTGCCGTTACGTTCAATGCGAAAGGGGACAACATCACCAGCATACGCGTGGGCCGTTAGCAGATTGGTGAACTCAATTTTGCCGTAGAGTGCATCCACGTAGTTTCCATTTTGATCAATTTCGTTGTTTGCGACAGCCGTCACGATGTCGCCGACCTGGAGCCCTGCTTTTTTTGCTGGTGTATCGGACTCCACGTTCGTCACGTAAACTCCGCCGGCATCTTTGCCCTTTTCTCCTGCGAACTCACGCAGCGCGGGATCCCGTGTAGGGAAAAACGAGAAGCCGGCAGAAGGGAAGCCGCGATAATTTTGGGTCTCGGCATCCTTTAAGAAGTGAGTGATGACAGGCGCAGGGATTGCATCCAATAGCTGCGAGCGTGAATCGTAGCGCAGCAGCAAGCCGGCAAGTTTGTTTTTCTTAACGAGCGGCACCGTGTAGCTGTTCTCCCGATATTGCATGGGGATGCTAATCCGGTAGGTGAGAAATTCTCCGACATCGATTGGATAAGGCATCATTTGGACCGTAGTCACCAGGCCCTCCGTCGCGAGCAGCGCACCGGTCGGTTCTAATTGCCACGCCGCGAGTCGATCGCCTACTACGGTGTCGGGCGCGATTTCAAGTGGCGTGATTCCATCGAGAAATGATTTATCGACGGGTTGTAGCAACGCCAGGTTTGCTTCGTAATCAATCACTTCAACGGTGGCCGCCGTTTTTTCGCCCGACTCAGCGCGCTCGAGCTCAACATAATTCTGGTTTGTAACCAGGTCGGCTGTTACGAGGACACGGCCTTTGGACAAAACTGCGCCAAGAGCGCGCTTCGAAAACGGCGCCTTCTTTTGCCACGGCCGGAAGTAATCATAGGACTGTCCTGTTACGTTTACGCGGACGAGCGCCAGCTGTTTTTGCTTGTTTAATGCAGCAGGAATGGCGGTTTCCTTTTTCCCCGATGCGCCACTGACAGCGAAAAGGATTAGTCCAAAAGCGATAAGAGAATGCCTGGTCATCTTTAGTTTTTGTTCGCCTGTTCGGTTCCCTTTGGTGCCGCCTGTTCCTGGAGATTTTGCTCCGTCAGTACGTTGTAGCGCGTCTTGATCCGTTCGCGTGCAGCTTCTACCTGGCTTCGATTAAGCACTAACGGAGGTCCGTCTCCAATCATTCGAATAACCAGCCGCTCAGGCGATTCGGCGAACGCGTTCGCTAATTCGTCCAGTGTCCGAATTTTCTTGCCATTTACTTCGTCGACAATGCCGCCCCGGTATGGCGCGAGATAGGTGTTAATCGGATCCGGCAGGATGTTAGCCAGCACGATAACGTCGGGATGCTGAAGATAAAGCTGATCCAGAACGAAGTATTCGAAGAAATGGCGGACTCTCAGATCGGATGTTCGATATGCTTCCAGCATGTCCAGGTTCAATGGTTGAAAGAGCAGACCGCCATAAAGAACATAACGTGGCCGGGTGTCGTAGTTATGGCCCTGGACTGAGTACGGCCAAGGCTTGTACAACTTGATCTGTACGGTCATCGGATGCTTGTCGCGAAGGATATCCATCTTGACGGAATCGCCTTTGAACTTGCGCTCGACAACTTCTTCAAACTGAGCGCGCTCACCTTCCAATTCCACATTCGCATCGCTGGCGATGGGATGGCCGTCGATCGCGAGAAGGACGTCACCTGGATAAAGAATGCCGTCCGATGGACCTGCCGCGACGACCGAACTCACCAGGACTCCGTGGTCGTCATCTTTTAACCCGAGAAATTTTCGTTGAGCTGGATTTTGTAATTTTGCGTAGGTGATCGCAAGATCGGGGTATTCGTCATAATGCCCGTTGTTGATGTCCTGTAGAAATCGCTTTATCACCGGCGTGGGAATCATGTAAGCGACGCCCTGGGCTACATCGCCGCTGTAACCTTGGAACGCTACGCCGACCACTTTTCCATCCTGCATCACCGGACCGCCGCTATTTCCCGGGTTAATCTGCGCGCTGATCTGGATGGCCAGATGCTGATCGACCGAAGAGTGCGTATAGAGTTGAAAATCAATCCTGGATACGATTCCGGTCGTCACTGACATCCGCTCGCCTCCAATCGGATAGCCGTATGCCGAAACCGTCGATTCCAGTGCCGGAATCCCGCCAAGTTGCAACGGCAACATGTTTTTAAAAAAGTCCGGCGCCGACACCGTGATCACTGCCAGGTCGCAATCATTCGCTATAAATTGTACTTTCGCCGGATATTTGTTGGGATCACCGTCGCGCTCGACCGTGACGTAACGGCTGTTGGCTACCACGTGCGCGTTTGTCATGATGCGATTGCCTTTGATGACAAAGCCCGCCCCGACTCCGCGTTCCAGCGTTCCAGCGTTCCAAGGCGCTTTGTAATCCGGGTCCAGCGAAGTTGCCGTAATCCGGACCAAACTTTTTTGAACGGGCCCGTTAGGCTTCGGCGGCGCAATCGGAACCGGGATTGGAATTGCCTCCTGAGCAGGCGTGCTCGGTTTCCATGGGTCCGGCCTCGATGGGCCTTGTGGCTCCATTGGCGGGCGCGGGGGCGTTGATTGCTGCGCGTCCAAAATGGGCGCGAAAAGCAGGATAGCGGAATATAACATGAGGAGACGCTTCATGGACGCAAAGTCTGCAGAATTAAATAGCGTACTCGAAAACCAAAATTCGGATTTGCATTACCAAATGGCCTTTTCGGACACAACAGACACGACACATGCGTTCTACGTTCAAATCTCTGGCGACGGAAATATCTACGCTATTTTTCAAACTCCGGCGCGGTTCAGAATTGATTTCAGCACCTGTTTCGCCTCGAACACTTCACGAGCCACAGCGTAAGCGGCGCGAGAATGTTTCGTATAATCGGCATTGATTCGTTTCACAGCATCGACAATTTCGCCTAAAGTTCGGAAGGATAATAGGCCTTTTTCGCCGCCGTAGAATTTCGTAAACCCGGTTTCCTGAGTAATAACCGGCCGGCCTGCCGCGAGATAACAGACACTTCTGTCACTGAACCACCCTGTGTTAAGACGTACATATTGGTCCTTGGCCACGGTGAATTCACCTTTGGAACGTTGTACGTAATCTCGATAAAGCCAGTAGTCGACGCTCATTTGTAACGGCGAAGTCAGTCGCCATCCGTTTCTCTCGAATTTTGTGCGAGTGACGCCGTGCTCGATGTTGGTCGCCAGTTCAAATGTCTCACCGGCCTTTTTCGGCGCGGCAATGAACCGCAGAAATTCCCGCGATTTGCTCCAGAGATATCTTTCCCCGCGCCAGGTAATGTCTTTTAGGCCGCTAGTGGACCAATTGGCCACCGATGTGAAGACCGCAGCGCGCGGAGGGGAGAGTCTGGTTCGCCAAAGGTCGGTGACTATTGGTTGCCGCGTGGCCAGCCATTTCAATCCATGAGTCGGGACTGGGAAGCTTTTGGTGCCGATGTTTTCACCAAAGGTGAAGAGCGCATGATGTCGTCCGAGGTAGTGCTCTGTCGATCTAATGCCCTTATCGATCTTGATTTGTTCGACGCCCGGATCGCTCTCGATGTACAGTATGCGATCCGATTGAAGCAGGTCATCGTTAAACTCCTGCGTCCCGCAAATGTTGAGAATCGCGTCCGCTTCGCGGTACAGTTGCCGAATCTTGTTTAGTCGCAGGCCAGCCGTGGGATGATCCGGCGAATAACGCGCGCAATAGGCCCAGTGATTTTTGAATTCGAATTCTCGGGATAATCGATTCAACAGCGCGGCCGTATAATCAAATTCAGTGGTGACTTCAAACGTTTCTGGGTTGTAAGGAATTCGAGCTGAATCTTCGATGTAATAAACCTCATGACCGAGGCGTTGCAGTCCTACGATGTAATGGATGTGCTGCCAGATCACGCCTGCAATGGGCATCGAACCCATGAAGCCCATAACGACGATGCGTTTGCGTTTCATTACAGTGAACAAAGCGTCGTGGACAACGCTTTCCCCCCATGGGTTCTGCCAAGGGGGATCGGCTTTGCCGAAAACGATGCTAAAATTCGCCGGCTGGTCACTGTTTACAATTGTCTAACGACTACCGCGGGGTTTCCCGCGACGACGACGTTGGATTCAACGCTCTTCGTCAACACCGAGCCGGCAGCCACGATTGAGTTCTCGCCGATTGTGACGCCTTTCAAAATGACTGCGTTCATACCAATCCAGACATTATTTCCAATTTTCACCGGAGCGGTTTTCAGCCTGGGACGCGCGGGCCGATCTTTAAAATAGGGTGCCAGCGCTTGCGAGTCGATGAGACGCTGTGCCGGTTCGAGTGGATGAAAATCGGAATCGGCGATGCCGACGTTCCAGGAAACCAGACAATGCGATCCGATCTCGATCTTCTCGTCGGCCATGATCAAGGCGCCATTGAGTAAGGTGAAATCACCGATTGTGCACTGACCATGGTCGCCCACGGAAAATGAACAGCCGGCATAACACGAAACATGGCTCCCGATAACGACTGCGCCTGATTTTTGGCTTCGAAGTTTTCGGAAGATTTGCGCGCTTTCGCAGTAAAACCCGTCTCCAAAATGGACATTTGGAGGAATTGGATCCGGCCACCAGTCGCCTTCAACGTGCCGATCTTCTCTAACATTACTCATGGCTTCGCACACAGACTGTGAAGCAGATTGTATTGTCAGCGGTTCGATAGAGCATGGCGGACATTATCGGTGTCATGTCGGGAATTTTCCGGACGCGTACAGTTTTGCGTATATTCCGCCGCGCGCGATCAGCTCGGGGCCACGTCCTTTTTCCACAACGCGCCCGTGCTCAAGCACGATAATTTGATCCAGGTCGTGGATTGTCGCCAGGCGATGGGTGGCAATCAGAGTCGTGCGGCCACGCATTAATTCTTGAATCGTTTCCATGATCGCAGCTTCGGTTCGGGGATCGAGCGCGGATGTGGGTTCGTCCAATAGCAGGACCGGCGCGTTCTTCAAAAAAGCGCGGGCGATACCAATCCGTTGGCGCTGGCCCACACTCAAGTGACCGCCGCGTTCACCTACAGGGCTGCTATACCCATCCGGCATCTGTCGGATAAACTCATCTGCCTCTGCCCGACGCGCCGCTTCGATGATTTCTTCTTCCGTCGCATTGGGGCGGCCATACGCGATGTTCTCGCGCACGGTTGTGGAAAAAAGGAGCGTGTCCTGCAGGACGATTGCAATCTGCGCACGCAAACTCTTTTTTGTGATCTCGCGCACGTCACGATCGTCAAGCATGACAAAACCTGTGGAAGGATCGTAAAACCGCGGCACCAAACTCATCAACGTGCTCTTGCCTGTGCCTGTGCCACCTACCAGGCCAACAATTTGATTCGGTTCGATGCGCAAATCGATGTCACGTAAAACGTGTCGGTCGCCTGAGTATCCGAAATTCACCGATTGAAACGCGATTGCGCCCTTTGCCGAAGGAATTGTTATGGCATTTGGCGAGTCGCGCACGTCGTCCTCGCGGTCGAGCACTTCGAAACAACGCTTCGCACCTGCAGTGGCGCCTTCCATAGCCCAAGCGGTATAGGTGAGCTGTTCCAATGGCTGATAAAGCATTAGTAAATAGGCGCTGAAAACTAGGAGCGACCCGAGCGTGAGCGTTCCGCGAAGGACGTGGACCGAGCCGATGTAATACATCGCTGCCGTGCCAATCACCATTAGCGTGCTGATCACCAATGCACTGTTCACATTTGTCAAAGTAAGCCGAAGATTGGCTTGCAAACTTTGCCGCGCTTGCTGTTGAAATTGGAGAACTTCGAACTCCTCTCGTCCAAATGCATGGACCATTCGAATAGAACTGAGACCCTCCTGCGCTTGCGTAAGCACCGCGCTCTCTCGCTCCTGGATCGACGTCGATTCACGTCGGATTCGCTGGGCAAACAGATAGATGGTGCCAACAACCAACGGAACAATGGCCAGGGAAACCAAAGTAAGCTGCCAGTCCAGCCGCAACATGATCAGGAACGTTCCGATTAGCGTGATTACCGACGAAAAGATGTTGGTGAACCCTTTGTTGTAGATCGTCTGGATCGATTGTGAATCGTAGGCGACACGAAAACTGGAATCGCTGGAACGGCGCGCATCATGGAACTTGAGCGAAAGCGATTGCAGATAGGAATACAGATCGGTGCGCAATTTGAGCAATGCCTGCAAACCGATGTTCACAAAAAGATAATTCGTAATCCAATTCATCACTCCCCAGAAAAGTTGGATCACGATCAGGGCCCCGCAGAGCAGTGGGATCCAGACGTGCCAGTCGGCTTGCCCGCTCTGACCCGGACGAAGGAAGTCGTCGACAATTAGCTTAAACGGCCACGGCTTCAGCAGGTTCAGGCCAACAGCCACCAGAGATAAAAACAATCCGAGGAGTGTTTGGCCCAGGAACGGTCGGTAATAACGAAGAACGCGCCGGTAGATCGACATCTCAATTTGGGATTGCGGATTTTCGTTTTTAGACTGAACTAGGGCGAACTTTATTGCCGTTCGATATCGGGAGATTCCTCGACTTCGCTCGGAATGACAATATGCATCATCTTCTCCAAATCTGGTTCGGCTGGGTTCAAGAATGGGGCTACCCTGGCATCATCCTACTTATGGCAATGGAAAGCTCCATCTTTCCGGTACCGAGTGAGATTGTCATTCCACCGGCTGCGTTTCTGGCCACGCAGGGAAGATTCAACGTGTGGGGCGTAATCGCCGCCGGAACGTTTGGCTCGTGGCTGGGTGCGAGCGTGACTTATTGGATCTCACGTTGGCTTGGTCGCATCGTGATCGTGAAGTGGGGTGGGTTTTTCATGATCAGTGAAGCGAAATTGATTCGGGCCGAGGATTGGCTGCATCGTTACGAGGCTGGCGGCATTTTCTTTGCACGACTGCTGCCAGTGATTCGGCATCTAATTTCCATACCGGCGGGTATCGTTCGAATGAACTTCACCACTTTCAGTGTAATGACGGTCATCGGTTCGGCTCTCTGGTGCGGGGTGTTAACCTGGTTCGGGCAGACTGCGATCACGCCCGAGATGTTACACGATCCAGAGGGTATGGCCTCTGCGTTAAAGGCGAAATCGCATGTTATCATCGGGGGAGTGCTGGTGCTATGCCTCCTGTATTTTGTCGTTATGCGGCTGACTAAGCCGCGCTCCGGCACCTGAGTCGCCGCCATAGCATACTGGGTACGGTTTCTATGCGGCGGCGCTTAGGCTGGCGACGGCCGGATCCCTTCACCAACAGCTTGGGTCGACCGGGTAACCGGCCGCTCTGAGATGGCGGCTCAACTTGAATCTCGGGTTTGTAGCGCCTCGATCCCAACGTTTTGTGTTTTAAAATTGAACAAAAGTGTCGGCGAGCGGTCAGTTCTAAAGTGTATAATTATGAATAACTGCATAGGGATTATGGATGAGATATTCACAAACGGACATGGTACTGAAATTGCTTCCTCGAATGGAAGCAATCGTATGAAGAGAAATCGACAAATTTTAAAACCGCGAAAGTTCTCCGGGCTGTCACTGGGCGACCTTATTTTGGCAGTCAGTTCATGCACCAGTAGCAATAGAGAAACAATTGCGACCGTTGCGGACCTGTTCGCTAGCGGTAAGGTGCGCCTGCAGGACAACGGCCGATTCTTGCGCGCCCGGGTCTGTTAGGCCGCAATTGTGCAAATCGCCGCATCCGGCGAGTGTCGCTGATTTGGCGCTACCTAATCGCGTCCACTTTCAGAGCAGACAGGATTAAGTCTTTGAAGCAGTCCTTGTAAGGCAAGCGCTCCTTCTCTGCCCGCACCCGCTTCAGGCGGAAGATTTGCCAAACCTGCGGGTCGGCAGGCGGAGCGTTCGCTCTACAAGAACTTTCGGAGCGAACAAATTGCATTACGCGTAGCGGTTTCCATCAGCCGGAGATTTCCCTTTGGAAATCGTGGTTGAAAACTTTATGTTCATCCGGTGATCGATCGTTATTCCCGGCCGAAGATGAGCAAAATCTGGTCGGACGAGCGGAAGTTTCAGATTTGGCTGGATATCGAGATTCTCGCATGTGAGGCCATGGCGGAGCTCGGCGAGATTCCGAAACAGGACGCTGTCGAAATTAGGAAACGAGCGCGGTTTTCTATTCCCGAAATTCTTGAGATCGAAAAACGGACCAATCACGACGTCATTGCCTTTCTGGAAAACGTTGCCGGCTCAGTAGGGGCGGCAGCTCGATGGATACATCAGGGGCTTACATCTTCCGACATTTTGGATACGACCCTGGCTGTGCAATTGAATGAGTCGTGCGATGTTCTTTTGGGTGATCTGAAATCTCTGCGAACCACGATCGCGGGCCAGGCGCGGCGGTTCAAAATGACTCCCATGATTGGACGCAGCCATGGTGTGCATGCCGAGCCAATTACGTTCGGTCTGAAGCTCGCTCTGATGTATGATGAATTCGGCCGGGCGGAAGAACGTCTCAGTCAGACTCGCGAGCGGATTCGCGTTGGCAAAATCAGCGGCGCCGTTGGCACACATGCGCACATCGATCCGCAAATTGAACGGACAGTGTGCGAGAAGCTGGGATTAAAAGCAGCGACACTTTCCACCCAAATCGTGCAGCGCGACAGGCACGCGGAATTTATGGCTACGCTCGCCGTGATCGCCTCAAGTATTGACCGTTGGGCGACTGAATTTCGCCATCTTCAGCGGACTGAAGTCCTCGAAGTCGAAGAATTTTTTGGCGAAGGGCAAAAGGGCAGTTCAGCGATGCCGCACAAGCGAAATCCCATAACGGGCGAACGCTTGAGTGGGTTGGCGCGCGTTGTTCGCGGCAACGCAGTCGTGGCGATGGAGAATGTGGCACTATGGCATGAGCGGGATATCAGTCATTCAAGCGCGGAGCGAATTATCCTTCCGGACTCGTGCATCCTGCTCGATTACATGCTGACCAAGTTGCGCGATATCGTTGAAAAGCTGCAGGTGTATCCGGACCGAATGCAACAAAACCTCGCTCTGACCAAGGGTCTGTATTTTAGCCAATCGATCCTCCTTGCTCTCACGCGTGCTGGTGCGGAGCGCAAAGCCGCTTATGAGGCGGTGCAGCGTGCCGCGATGAAAACATGGAAAGGCGACGGCACATTTGCCGAAAACGCGAAACGCGAACCGGAAATTACATCCAGGCTTTCAGCGTCGGAAATCGATCGGCTTTGCTCGCTCGACATTCATTTCAAACACGTCGATGCGACATTCAAGGCGTTGGGATTGGAATAGCAGGGATTCTTGCTTTGCTTGCCTTGACCGGGGCTAAGCTTTAACTGGAAATATATGAATTAACATCAGCATCGATGCGCAACGCCAAACGACGGCCCGGCGTCTGGTTAGGCCGCGTCTCATTTTACGTTGACGGCAATAGCGATCGTTGGCGTGGCAAACACATGCTGATGGTGAGGGTCGATGGCCCCAGACGGCAGGAAGTACCATTTGCCGGGTTCCATGCTGCCCAAGGTGGGAAGCTTTTGCATACGCTGGGCGTCGAGCCCGGCCGCGAGAAGCTGCGTGGCATCGAACTCATACACAACGTCTTCTGTTGTGGCCTCAGGCTTCAAGGCGTAGTGAACCATGGTGCCCTGACTGCTTTTAAAGCAGTACTCGCCCGCTGTTTTCGTCTGATCGATCGCCATTTCGGTCTTCGCACGCAGGAGGTGAGCGATTGCGAGTAATTCAGCTTTGGCGGTTCCCTGAAGGGCGAGAACATCTGAATACTCAGATTGGATGCGAGCCAGATCAGACCCGTCGGCGTCTGCACTACTGGTCTGGAACGACATGCTGGTGATCACTAGGAGGGCGGAGGCGAGAGAGGTTTTGAACATTTGTGAGGTTCTTTCTTTAGGCTGTAACTATAATCAGACGAGACTCTGTGTTGTCTGTTTAGGCTGCGAAAATATCGCTTTTTTCACTTGGCTAATATGTGTAAATAAGAAGACTCCTCATTCGTAACGCAGCGCCTCGATCGGATCGAGGTTGGCCGCGCGATATGCTGGATAAAGACCGAACCCGATCCCGATTCCCGAGCAGACAAGAAGACCGGCAATGGCCCAGCCGTAGGGGAAAATCAGGTCTACTTTGAGCCACGCAGCCAGTAAATCCCCGGCGATGATGCCGAGAATAATTCCGAGAATGCCGCCGGCCTCAGAAATGAAAACAGCCTCGGTCAAAAATTGGCGCAAGATGTCGCGGCTACGGGCACCGATCGATTTGCGAATTCCGATCTCCTTTGTGCGTTCGGTCACACTCACCAGCATGATGTTCATAATGCCGATTCCAGCCGCAACCAGTGCGATAAAACTTATGACGAACGCGCCCACTCGTACATAGCCCGCCACGTTGGTAAATGCGCTCTTGAGCGAGTCGTTGCTGTAAATCTCGAAATCGTTAGGCTGATCCGGGCGCAAGCCGCGCGCGATACGCATGGCGCCGATGGCGCGATCGAACGTTCGGTTGTACGTATCTTGTGTGAACGCCTGAGTGGCAATGTTGACGGTGCGTTTGGCTTCGCCGAAATCCTCAAAGAACCGGGTGATGGGCATAATGACAAGGTCGTCCTGGCTTTGACCGAATGCCGTTCCTTTTTCCGCCAAAACTCCGACGATCGTGTACGTGTGGCCGCTAACTCGTATGACTTTCCCAATGGGGCTTTCGTGCGGAAACAGCCTTTTCTCGACTACCTTTCCAACCACGATCACACGGCGTGAAAGCTCGACGTCTTCATCATTTAAATTGCGTCCATAACCGAGTGTGTGCGCATTCGCGGTGAGAAAACTCTTGTTACTCCCGACGATGAGAAGACTGGGCGTTGTCTTTACGCCGTTGTAAACGGCCTGGCCTTTGACCTCGTAGCCAAAGCTTTTAAGGCAAATCTCGCGCGCCTCGCCTTCCATTAGCCGGTAATAATGCAGTGCTTGTTTGTAGGTGATGTTGTGGCGGTTGCGAAATTTTTCCTGTACATCTCCACTGGCGCTGACGTTGGCTGGATATTTGGCAAACTGAAAGATGTTCGACCCAAGAAAACTAATCCCGTTCTCGACCGAGTACTGCAACGCGCCGATTGCCGTCATCACGGAAATCACAGAGAAGACGCCGATCGTAATACCCAGCATCGTCAGTGCGGAGCGGAGCTTGTTCGCACCAAGCGAAGCCGAGGCCATCTTGATTATTTCGTGAAAGAGCATTGATAAACTTATCTACCGCAGAGAACACCGAGTTCGCGGAGGAAAATCATAAAGTAATCTCGTCAACAAGTCCGAGGACGCGTCGACGAAGCCCCTGCTTCAATAGCTGGACGTTAAAGTTGATGAGCAATCCGATTTTCCACCCACCGAGCTTAAGATAGCTAAGTAACTGGGCTTCATGGATCGGCAAAAGCGAATCGACTGACTTGATCTCAACGAGAACCAAGTCATTAACGACAAGGTCCGCCCGATATCCGCAGTCTAGTTTGATTCCCTTGTATTCTACGGAAATTGGAACCTGCTTTTGAAAGCGGAGTCCACGGACAACCAGTTCGTGGCACAGGCAAATCTCGTAAGTTGATTCAAGGAGTCCAGGCCCAAGCGTGCGATGGACCTCAATCGCACCGCCAATCAGTAGCTCCGTGAGTTGAGCAATATTCTTCACAACCTCTGTGCTCTCTGTGAACTCTGTGGTTAAAGACACTTTATTCATATCGTAGGGCTGTCACTGGATCGAGGCGTGACGCCGTCCAAGCCGGCGCGAACCCCGAGAACAAGCCGGTCAATATTGAAACGATCATGCTGACGAGCACCAGGCCCACGGAGAAATGAATTGGGAACGAGGGAAAAGCCTTGCCGATCCCGAAGCACATCAGATAAGCAAACGCGAGGCCGATAAATCCGCCGAGAAGACAAAGCGCTGTCGATTCGATCAAAAATTGCAGCAGGATGGTTCGTCGTCGCGCACCCAGCGCCTTGCGTGTTCCGATCTCTTTTGTGCGCTCTTTCACACTGACAAACGTGATGTTCATGATGCCAATTGCGCCGACAAAAAGTGACAGGCCAGTGATAAACAATCCGGCAATCGCAATCGAGTTCTTCACAGGATCGAGCGTGCTTTTGAAAGCCTGCTGTTCGTTGATTGAGAAATCTTCCTTTTTTTCCGGTGGCAATCCGCGCACGCGGCGCATCAAGCCGGTGAGCTCGTCCCTGGCTTCGGCAAGCTTTGTCTTATCTTTTACTTTCACGCGTATATCCGATTCGCTCTTGGCAGAAAAATATTTGTTAAACGCGGCCAGCGGCATCGCGACCATCGAGTCCCAACTGAAAAGACCGAGAAATGTGCCCTGTCGGGTGTTGACACCGATAACCTTGAACAGCTGCCCGTTGATCAGCACCGACTTGTTGATCGGGTTTTCGGAAGGAAAAAGTGCGTCGGCAATGTCGTAGCCGATTACCACGACATTGGCGCCGCCACGCGATTCGAGTTCATTGAAGAATCGTCCTTCGGTACAATCGATTGTTGATGTCACGATGAAATCCGACGTCGTCCCGAGAACGAAAACGTTGTCCACCTGATTGCCGCCATATTTGACTGATCTCATGAAGTTTGATGTCGGCACCGCCACGACGAGGTTTGAATTCGGCGTCGCCGCGATCATCCGATTCAACGTCTCGGCGTATTCGGTTTTAATCCTTTTGCGATCGCGATAATTCCACCAATCATTCACTGGTCTCCACGGCCATTGTGTGACGTAAAGAACATCATCGCCCAGCACAGCCATGCTTTTATCAAAGCCTATGGAGATTCCGTTCACGGCAGTACCCATCAGAGTCACGGCGATAATCCCGATTATGACACCAAGAGCGGTCAACGTTGAACGAGTCAGATTTGAGCGCATTTGCGCCGCCGCGATTTTCCAGCTTTCGGTCAGCTCGTAGAGAAGGCGTTTCATGTCCGGCTATCCTGCGACCGGGATGTCGAGCTCGGGAATAAATCCGACGTGGTCCATCTCGATGAGTCCGTCGCGTAAATGAACGGTGCGGCGCGCGTGGGCGGCGATGTCCCGCTCGTGCGTGACGAGGATTATTGTGTTCCCACGCTGATACAACTTCTCAAACAACTCCATGATTTCATCGCCCGTTTTGGAATCGAGATTGCCGGTCGGTTCATCAGCAAGAATGATCGATGGTTGGTTGACGAGCGCTCGGGCGATGGCGACGCGCTGGCGTTGGCCGCCGGAAAGTTCATTCGGTTTGTGGTGAATGCGGTCGCCTAATCCCACATCTGAGAGCGCCTGAGTCGCGCGCTTTTCACGCCGTTGAGGATCGATGCCTGCAT
>JBKPMH010000073.1:0-16687 GCA_046732035.1 Verrucomicrobiota bacterium | reverse complement strand
TTCCGTCGCCGGGGTACCCATAGATCCGTCTCAAACCCCATTCCCCAATTCGCTGGATCAGAAAATCGCTCGCCGTGTCAGCCATTACAGTTGATTCGCTGCTCAACAACGCCAAGAGCTGCATTATTGATTCGATCCGTCGGCGATTGCCCACGTTTTCTGCCCGATTGACGTCATTGCCCAATTTCAAAGAACAATCGGAATCCGCCGGGCAACTGGATTGTACGTGGCCGCCAAAAGAAAAGTTCTCACCCGACTCTCGCATGCAGATGCACATCGCGAGACTGCTCAGCTTCAGGATGGTCCCGCGGGCGATCATCGGCCAAGCCTGGCTAGTATTATTACCGATAGGACAATCTGGTGATCGCCGGATTGTGCGACGATTAGCGGGACGCCATATTTCTGGATGGCGCGAGATTTGTTGGCCGACTCGTCCGATGAACAGAAACTCCACCTGTTACAACGGCTCGACGAATTCCGGCAGTGGCAATCGCTGGAGGAAAAACGTTATTGCCTGGTGTGCGGCGAAATCATCACCGGGCGGCAAATCCATGTGATCAGAGATACTTGCGGAAAGCAACCAAAACGCATCGCTTGTCCGACGGCTGGTTGTGATTCGATTCCCATGGAATGGGTACAACCAACCGAAGAGGTCCTCGTAAAAATGGCGATGGTAGAATTAGAGTGTCGTCATCGTCGCTTGATGGCTCGAGCAGCGCACGCTCTATGATCCGAGTCATAGACAGGAGCACGACCGAACCAGACCTGAACCTCGATTCGGCTCACAATCCCTAATCGATACGCGCGTAAGTCATAAGCGTCATTCGATTCATGACATAGATGGCCTTGCCCGCAGTAAACGAGGAATCGCGCGCTAACATTTCAAACAGCGCGGAAACGGTCACTTCGCGTGCGCGCTCCCGTATTGCCGAATTGCTGCAGAAGCCGTTGGGCGTTCAGTCGATTTCTCTAACGGGGCTCTTCATTCTGGCACTCTTCTACACGATCTATTTCATGCGGTCCATCTTGCTGCCGATCGTTCTTGCCTTGCTACTCAGTTATCTGCTACGGCCGATTGTGCGCGGTCTCGCTCGAGTGAAGATTCCGTTACCCCTGGGCGCCACACTCATCCTGGTGGGACTTCTTGTACTTATTGGCTATGGAATTTCGGCCCTTGCTACGCCTACCGCAGGTTGGCTGCAAAAGGCGCCGGCCGGCTTCACAGAACTTCAACGCAAACTGCTACCGGTCAAAAAATCCGTAGCACAAATGGCCCAAGCCACTGGCGAAATCGAGAAGCTGGCTTCTACCACTACAGAAACCAAAGCAGTAGAAGTGAAGAAACACCCCATCACTGAAATGTTCTTCGTACGAACGCCGGAGTTTATCACCAGCGCCGTTCTTTCGATAATCTTACTTTACTTCCTGCTCGTCTATGACCAGGTCTTTATCGCAAAGCTGGTGAAGCTGCTTCCTACTCTGTCAGATAAGAAGACAGCCGTGGGCATTGCACACGACATTGAATCACACGTTTCGCGTTATCTTTTCACGATAACAGTGATTAATAGCTGTCTGGGATTGGCTGTTGGAACGGCAGTTGGCCTTCTGGGATTGCCTAACCCGGTGATGTGGGGAGTCATGGTCGCCGTCCTCAATTTCATTCCTTACCTCGGAGCACTCACAGGCATCATCTGTATGACGGTCGGCGCGGTGTTAACTTTCGACAGCCTGGGATATGCGCTCATTTTTCCGGCGACGTACCTGGCCATTGGAGTACTGGAAGGCAGCTTTATAACTCCTTGGGTCATGGGACGTTCGCTAACGCTCAACCCTGTTATCATCCTGCTCTCCCTGACTTTCTGGGGCTGGATGTGGGGTGTCACCGGTGTCATTTTGGCCGTGCCGATCCTTGCAGCTTTCAAAATTTTCTGCGCGCACATCAAACCAATGGAGCCGCTAGCCGAGTTTCTGAGCTGATTAATTCGCGAGCTGATACGGACTGGCGCGAGCGCAGGATCACATCCCGAAATTTCTCGAATCTACGCCCAGCCTCCCGGCAGGAAACCCGACGCGCAGATTTGGATCGTCATGCCAGGACTTGGTTTTCTACACGCAAACCACCGTTCATCTTCGAACGGTACCTTTGTAAACACTCAGCAAAAAGGAATCAGCCCATGAAGATAACAAAACTACTTACCGCATTAACTGTAACCGCCAGTCTCATGCTCGGACCGGCGGTCCTGGCACAGGAAGAAACTCCTGTCGACATGAAGGATGTGCCGTCCCCGGCTCAAACCACCATTAAGGAAAAAGCCGGAAACGATCAAATTCTTCGGATTGCAAAGGAGACTCGCAAGGGCAAGGAATGTTACGACGCAGTAGTGAACCGGGACGGCAAGGAAGTGGCGATCCGGGTCGACACGAGTGGTAAATTCCTTGGCACTCATCCTGAGAAGACAGAAAAGAAATCCAAAAGCGGCCAATATTAATCCCTTTGAGGTCAGTCGGCGTAATTTACCGGCAGCCGAAAAAGACGCGTATCGATAAGTGGGGATCCCGGTAATCGCGGCCGCTCGTCGCGTGTGACAATCGCCGATAGGCGTTCAGGCGGGGTCGTTTGATCTCGAGGGCACCCTATTGGAGAAGGAGAACGTCCTCGAAATTCAGTGTGACTTCATCACGAAGTGCAGAATGCACTTCGATCCAAAATCCGCGAAATGATTGCGGCTTAGGAAACAGAATGCACTCGTTTGTCGGGTTGTGCCTGACATCACTACTGATGGGCAAAAGAGAATGATCAATCAGTTTCGAACGAACTCAATAGCTGGTAGTCAATATTAAAAGCTATGAAAATACAAAATCTGGTCACTGCAGGAGCGGTGAGCGCCAGCCTGGCACTTGGCACCGTCGCTCAAGCCAAGGAAAGGGAGCACGAAGAGCAAACTATCAATAGCTCTGACGTGCCTGCGGCGGTGCAGCAAGCTGCGCAGGCCCAGGCAAAGGGCGGAACAATTGTTCGCTGGGAAAAGGAGGGCGCTAACTTCGAGGCCGTGATCGACAAGAACGGAAAGCAAATTGGCGTTGAAATGGATGCCAACGGCAAAGTGCTAAGCAAGCATAACGAAGCTAAAGAGCACAAACAAAAGGGCACTAAGTATTGATGCTTGGGGTGAATCGCGTTGTTTTCCAACGCGATAGTGGAGGGAAGCGCGGCGAAGACGGATTGTATAAAATCGTTTTCGCCGCCTTCTTTACATATTGCTGCAGATCCCGGCGTGGTGAAAACGTTCCACCACGAGCAAGATGCCGGATTTACGTAACTCAGGACAACCGTTTTAAACGAAAGCGCGGATCCCCGAGTAAATTAAACCGACAAGCATGGCTCCAATCGCGACTAGGGCAACATCGCGCTTTAGAAAAGCGATTAGAAGAAAAGAAGCCAGCGCAATGCCGACAGCGGGCCAGTCGATAAGTGCTTCAGGAATCAAATCCAGCGATACAACAGCGATGACGCCCACCACCGCGGCGCTCGCTCCCGCCAGGAACGCCTGAATCCCCCGATTCTCTCGGAGTTTTTCCATATAATGCACGCCAGCAATTACAAAAATGAATGACGGCAAGAAGACGAAGAATGTGGCTAACGCAGCGCCCGGGATACCGCTGGCAAGGTAACCAACAAATGTTGTGAACAACATGAATGGTCCGGGCGTTGCGACGCTGAGAGCCACTCCATCGAGCAATTGTCCGTCGGAAAGCCAGTGATATTGCGCAACCGCACCGCGTTGGACAAAAACAAGCGACGCATAGGCGCCGCCAAAACTCAACAATCCGGTCTTAACGAAAAGCCAAGCGATTTGGAACAGACGCGAATCGCTAAATGGAAGCACTATGCCGACTCCGGTCATCATCAGCGGTAATGTCGGCGCAGCTTTTCCTAACAACGGCAAGCCTCGATCGACGATCAGGTTCAACACACCAGCAATCAGCAGAATCAGCAAAAAGTTGATTCCAGCGAAGCGCATTCCTGCGAATGCGCCAACGAGCAAGACTGCCAGAAAGAAGTTCCGAATGGCAGCGCGCCCGAGTTTGATGATGCCGGCAGCAATAATACCGAGCACAGCAGGTTTTAGGACGTAAAGAGCGTCCATCACCTGCGGCAGGTTCCCGTATTTAACGTATAACCAGCTGAGAACGATCATCGCAATTGCGCCGGGTAAAATGAATGTGAGGCCTGCCAATACACCTCCCAGCACCTTGCGTTTCAGATAACCGACATAGATCGCCAGTTGCAACGCCTCCGGTCCGGGAAGCATATGGCAGAACGCCATGATCTTGACGAAGCGATCTTTGGAAAGCCACCGACGCTTTTCCACCATGTGATTGAACATCATCGTGATCTGCGCGACTGGCCCGCCGATGTTAACGAAACCGAGGAACAAAAAATAGAGAAATACCTCGCGCCAGGCCGGCATCTTATGGTCGGCATTTGATTCGTGCGATGGATTCACTGCGGCCGGTTTCGCGGAGGCATTCATCGCCGTTGCAAAAACGCGTATAGCGCATCGAAGCATTCGAAGCCGCGGCGCAAGATTTCTCGATCTGATAATCCTTGTTTGGCCCAGCCCTTGAGCATGCGATCGATTCCTACCGCCTCCACCCGTTGGAATCTCGCGTCATCCAAGTCTGCGTCGTGAATCATCTCGCCTATCTTGGCGATTGATTTGTCTGAAATGGCGAAACGCCTGACAAGCGTTTCAAACGTGCAGCAGTTACCATGATGCGAGAACTCCGCGTCCAGCATATCGAACGGGATCGCGTTCGGAAATGCGCCGGCATGGGGCGCAAAAACAAATTTAGGTTTGCGATCGATACATTTGAAGATCAGCCACGCTGAACCCACGCGATCGATTTCTGGGCGGGGACGGGTGAGCCACGTTTTTCCCTGAAATTGCTTTGCATCCAGAGTTTGCAGCTGTCGCGCGCGCCTCGGTCCGGCAGCGCGACGTAAAAGCATCGCGATATCGTGTCCGCGTGGGCTGTCGAAAAAATCTACTTTGCGAATTTCTCGGAACTGACGGGTGAGCCGCTCCAGTTCTACCGCCGCTCTTTCTGCATCCACTTTGCTTTGACGGGTGATAAACTCCTGGAGCGACTTTCGTAGCTCGGCATAATCTTTTGCACGCGCATCATTGAATATTGCGACGACTTTCTCCTTGGTGAGCCCTTCGATTTCCTGGGCTCTAACCAGTGTAGAATCGCCGCCATAATCCCGAATCTGCTGGGCGAGCCATTGAAACTGTTCGTATTCGGCAGGTTGATCCGGCAACAGATAAGTCGAGGTGGTGATCTGAATAGCCCCCAGTTTTTTCAAACGTCGCCATACCGCTACTCGCTCGGTGTTCCGATCTGTCGGCAGGCTGAACAACAGCAACAGCCACGAGCTCGATTTCATCGCGTCTCATGCTGAATGATGTAATACATATTGCAAATAGTATTTGCACTTACATACGACCTGTGTTTGATCTTCGGAAAATCATAAAATGATCCATCAAGGAGGTAATACGTAAAAATCATGAACACATCCAAAATGTTCACGGCTTTGGTCAGCATAGGACTCACCTTCGGTGCCGCAGTGCAAGCGAACGAGAAGGAACACGAAGAACAAACTATCAATGGCTCCAGTGTTCCCGCAGCAGTGCAACAAGCGGCTCAGGCGGAAGCTAAAGGTGGAAAGATCGTTCGCTGGGAGAAAGAAGGCGCCAATTTTGAAGCCGTCATCGAAAACAACGGCAAGCAAATAGGCGTTGAAATGAATGCCAACGGTAAGGTTCTAAACCGTCACGATGAGAGCAAAGAACACAAAGAAAAAAGTGAGTAGCGCTCCGAAAAGTCAATAAATCATCAATGGGTTCTGGAGCGGAATCCCGTTCGAGAGCCGATCTAGTCGATCAATGAAGACAAGCTCTTTGGCTATTTTTTTATGTGTTGCCAACATCCATCTTACCTCCGCCGCGCTCGACACGGCAAAGATTGATCAGATCACGGGGTTGAAAGGCAAGCTCAATGAAAAAGAAGATGTCTACAGAGTCACTTTTCCACGCGATGACGTGAAGGTGGTTGTTGATGGATGGACTGTCCCTCCTTTCATGGGTCTTGGCACCTGGGCGGCGTTCACCCCTACAGAAAATGGCGCGATGGTCATGGGCGATACTGTTCTGTTTGAAGCCGAAGTGAACGCCGCGATGTCTGCTGCGTTGGACAGCGGTCTGAATGTAACAGCACTTCATAATCATTTCTTCTTTGATCACCCTAAAGTTTACTTCATGCACATCGAGGGGGAGGGCGCGGTGGATAAATTAGCTGGCGCCGTCAGAAAAGTTTATGACGCCGCCAGGCAGGTTCGCGCCGCGAATCCGCAACCGAAGGACTCCTTTGGCGCGGCACAGTTGCCGCAGAAAAATTCCGTCACCGCTGCGCCTCTCGATGAGATCTTTGGAGCACAAGGTGAAACGAAGGATGGAATGGTAAAATTCACGTTCGGTCGTCCCGCAAAAATGCACGACGTCACGGTCGGCAACACGATGGGCGTTAACACGTGGGCGGCATTTGCAGGAAGTGACGACAACGCAATTGTCGATGGAGATTTCGCCGTGACGGAGAACGAATTACAGCCGGTTTTGAAATCGCTCCTCAAGCAGAAAATCAACATCGTTGCCATCCACCAGCACATGACGCACGAAGAGCCGCGAATGATGTTCTTCCACTACTGGGGCAGAGGTCCGGCTAAACAGCTAGCGCAGGCAGTCAAAGGCGGATTTCTGGTTCGCGGGTTGATTGGGGTCCGTCCACCAGTGAAAAATTGAGCGCGTTCTGATCCACGCAAAAACGAGATGAGGCTGGCTCAGAGAGTATTGCTGATCAGCAATTCTACCATCTACAGCCGCGGCTTTCTCGATCATGTCGAAGACGACATTAAGAGCTTCGTCGCTAGTGTGCGACACGTACTGTTTTGTCCCTTCGCGTTACACGATCGAGAAGCTTACGCCTCGATGGTGAGGGAGCGGTTTGAAGCGATGCGTTATTCCATCGAATCCGCACACGAAACAGCCGATCCACAGAAGGCTGTAGAGGAAACCGAGACAACAAAAGACATGCCAATCGTTGAACCCCGCTCGTTCAAGTCCCTTGGGCTGGTGCCGTTCCAGATCAGTCCGCACTATCTTGATCGCGACCCAAATTCCACCCACATGGGCGAAACGCAGGAAGAACGAATTCTGCAATTTCTCGAGGAAAACACCACACCAGTCGTGGGCATTCGCAAAGGTGCATGGCTGATTTGCGAAGATGGCGCAGTGACGCTGAAAGGTGAAGACGGCGCGAAGATTTTCAGACGATGCCACCCGTCGATAGAAATCACGTCGGGAAGCGAAATCTCCGGGCTAGTGGGTGTTCCGAATGCGAGCTGACGAGACAATTTTATTGAGACGCAGAGAGACCGACAAATTGTTTTCGTTAGCGGAGTGTATTGACGCAGTGGAAAATGTGTTTCGGTGGCAGGGCGAAAATAAGCTTTCACAGCCGGGTATACTCGCCGTGAAAACAGAGAACGGTGGGCTTCATGTAAAGACCGCGTCGCTGTCCGGTGAGAAGAATTACATCGTGGCCAAGTTGAATAGTAATTTCGCCGGCAACCGGGTTCGGTTCGGGTTGCCGACCATTCAAGGCGTGATTCTTCTTTGCGACGCCGAGAATGGCAGACCGCTGGCGATTCTCGATTCAATCGGAATCACGATACAGCGGACTGCAGCTGCGACTGCAGTGGCGGCAAAATATCTCGCATGCAACAGCTCTTCGATCGCAACCGTCTGCGGTTGCGGAGAGCAAGGCAGGGCTCACCTTCGAGCGCTGCATCTCGTCCTCCCTTTAACAAAAGTATACACATTCGATGTCGACCAATCTGCCTCGTCAAATTTCGCAGCAATCTTTTCCACCGAATTGGACATCGACATCGAAGCAGTCCCAACTCTGTCGAGAGCGATCCGCGATAGCGATGTTTGCGTCACCTGCACAACGGCGAGAAAATTTTTTATTCGCAAAGAAGATGTCGCTCCGGGAACGTTCATTGCGGCAGTCGGCGCTGACGACACGCACAAACAGGAGATCGATCCGCTTTTGATGGCCAAAGCGAAAGTCGTGGCCGACAGCCTTGAACAATGTTGCGCCGTTGGTGATACGCATCATGCGATCGCTCATGGTCTGATGCGAAAGGAAGATATTTACGCAGAGCTATGCGAGATCGTTGTCCGAAAAAAAAGCGGCCGCGATTCCGATGACGAAACCATCATTTTCGACAGCACTGGGGTGGCCATCGAGGATGCGGCGGCGGTGGTGGCTATTTACGAAAAAGCACGGGGCACTGGGATCGGCACCCGCTTCGATTTTGCGACCTGAGAAACCGCCAAGTGCTGGATCATTTGCGCAGCAGAAACAGGCCTGTTATTGCGAGAACGATGCCAAGCAGCCGCGAATATGATGGCGCTTCACGAAAAAATAGAATGCCTACCATAGCCATTATGGCTGCCCCGCCCGCTAGAATGGCTGGAACAGAGGAAAGCGGACCTCCTTTTTGGAAAAGCACAAAGAATGTAATTGTTCCGGCACCAACACAGACACCGGTAAGCACAGAGTAAAAAAGGCCGTTCAGGCTTGATTTCTGGTCCCACCGGCTGGTTAGCCAAAGGAATACCAGATAACACAGGATCGACAGCGCTGCGGTCGCCTCGACCACAAAGGCTCCAATCCCCTCGCCGATGTGATCCGCTGCCATCCGCGTAAAGATTTGGTGTGCGCCGTAAAGAACAGCAGCAACAACGGCATACCAAAACCAAGCCGCCATGAGATAAGTGTAAATCAGCGACCGGGTCGCGGGCGAGAATATTTACTCGAGCGCGTTTCTTAGCGCGTCTTGTCGAACGCGATTTTAAGACCGAACGCGATGAAAATGGCGCCCATTGCACTGTCCAGCGCCATGAGCACACAACGTTGTTTAAACCAACTCGACAGCAATTCCGTGGCGTTCGTTAAGAGCAAAAACCAAACAAGACCTTCTATCGCATGAATTAACGCGAGGAGAATGCTAAATGACCAAACCTGAACGCCGGCTGGAATGAATTGCGGCAGAAAGCTCAGATAAAAGACACCAATTTTCGGATTGAGAAGATTGGTCAGTAGCCCGCGCCTCAACCATAGAGAACCGTCTCGGAGTTCGCGCTCCTTCGAGGCTGGTGCAGCGGTGCTGTTTGAAGCAGTGCGGGCGAACGCCTGAATCAATAATTTGATTCCCAGATAACCAAGGTAGATGGCGCCAACGCACCGCAGCGCGTTGTAAGCGAAACTGGAAACAGCTAGCAGCGCGTTTAATCCGAAAGACGCGGCAGCCCCCCAAAGCAGACAGCCGAGACAAATTCCGATACCGGCCATCAGTGCGCGTTTTCTACCATCCACAGCAGCGGTTCGCAAAACCAAAGCCGTATCCAATCCTGGTGTGATGGTCAGCAAACCAGCAGCTAGTGTGAACGAAAGCAGCGATTGCCCGACATTCATAAAAGTCAGTTAGAGCTTTTATTCTCCTGTCGTTTGCATGGCCATTACATTTCAACAATTGAAAAACAATTTGGCGACGCACCGAACCCGCGCGAAGTGTCGATGAACATGTCCGTCGCATTTTTTCGGATTGCCGCTGCGGTTTGTTTTCTTGCTGTGGGGTTGGGCGCGTTTGGCGCTCACAGCCTTAAGCAAACTCTAGAGGCGGACGGAATGCTCGATGTTTGGAACAAAGCTGTGTTTTATCATTTCATTCATGCGCTTGCGCTCCTGGTGCTTGCGCTCTATGGCGCTGCCAATCGCAGTGCATGGTGGTTACTCTTTGCCGGAATTTTTATTTTCAGCGGAAGCTTGTACGTGATGGCCCTTACAAATCTTCGGTGGCTCGGAGCAATTACACCCATCGGTGGTCTCTGTTTTCTTGCAGGCTGGGCCTGGCTGGCGATCGCGCCGCGCTTGTAGGCCAAGCTGGAACGCGTCAGCATGCCGTCTGAATGGAACGAAGGCGGCTCAAACGCGTGGCCAAACGCAATTCCGGCTCGTGCCGGCTCATATCCGCGCCTTGGGCGACCATCTTGCGCCATCGTCTTCAGGAGAAGCCGATCCACCTGTTGCGTCAGACACAAGAATGCTGTTCCGCAGGAACTCTTCTGATATACTACCGACTCGATGTTCAGCGCACTGTCGGAAGCAGAGCGAGCTGCGATTACAGCGATCGTCTTCGTCGGAACGTTTCTTATTTCAGTTTGGGTGGGCCGTTTTCTAAAGCGGCGTGCCGGAGTACGACTTGGCCTTCTATTCCGTCTGTTCAGTCTAATCCTGGCATTCTACGCAGCCATTACCGTCTACGGTGTCCGCACATCGTGGCGGAATCATGTTGGCACAGCTGTAATTCTGTTGAGCACCGCGCTGCTGGTCGCACTGGTGAACCGGTACGTATGGGACTTCTATTTCGAGAAGAAGCGGCGTACCCCGATCCCACATTTTCTCCGTGAGGTAGTCGGCGGAATTATTTTCCTGATCGTATTGCTGTTGGTCCTGAGCTACGGCTATCACGCCGAAACGCAATTGAAGGGATTGCTTGCCGGTTCCGGAGTCGTCGCAATCATCCTCGGCTTTGCTGGTCAAAGTTTCTTCGCTGGAATCATCGGCGGCATATCGATCCAGATTAATCGCCCTTACAAAGTTGGCGACTGGTTGCAGGTAGGGGATCGCTTCGCAGAGGTGATGGAAATCAACTGGCGTTCGACGCGGCTGCGCACGAATGACGCCATTTATCTCGATATCCCGAACAATGAGATGGTCAGCCACACCATCATCAATCTGCATTACCCGAGCGAAGTCCATGCCATGCGAATTCGTGTTGGAGTTGAGTACAAAAACCCGCCGAATCGCGTAAAAGACGCTCTGTTTCGAGCGGCTTCGACCGCCGAAGGCGTGTTGCCCGAACCCAAGGTAAGAGTGTTTCTGGTCGATTTTGCCGATTCCGCCATGGTGTACGAGATCAAGTTTTACATGGGCAATCATGCCAGGATCAACGAAATCAACGACGCCGTCCGCACGAATGTTTGGTACGAGCTCAAACGGGAGGGCATCACCATTCCCTTCCCGATTCGCACCTTGCAGGTGGAACGCAAAACGGCTGCGTCAGTACAAGAAGAATACCAGGAAGCCCGCGCGATTCTGCGTTCAGAAGCTTTATTCGAGTGCTTGTCGGATGAAGAGATCGAGAGCCTCGTGCAGCAGTCTCAGGTGAGTCATTTTGGCCGCGGCGAGCGTGTCATCAGGGAGGGCGCCGAAGGCGAGTCGATGTTCGTCTTATTGAGAGGCGCTGCGGAAGTGTCGATCTCGAAAAACGGCCATTCCATTTCCGTAGCTACTTTAAAAGCGCCGGATTGTTTTGGAGAAATGTCTCTCCTGACTGGTGAACGTCGGACGGCAACCGTGCGTGCGCAGACGGATTGCCAGGTGATGGAAATTGGCAAGCCCGTGATGGCAGATCTGCTTCGCTCTTCGCCTGATTGCCTGGAGCGGCTTAGCGAACTGCTCGCCAAACGTAAAATGGAAACCGACGGACTGGTCAAAGAGGCGGTTTCTCAGGGCCAGAGCGGAAGTAAAGAACGCGAATACCGGGCCACGTTCCTGCGGCGTTTGCAGACGTTTTTCGAATTATAGGCGGTTAGGCATCACTTCATTGGTAGCTTGATCGCCCTGCCGATATATCCGCGGGAACGGCGCTCCAGCAGTCATGCCATTCTGCGTCCAATCTTTTCTGGAATCAGAAATAACGAATTGCGAGCGGATAAAAACCTACTAAAGTCCCCAATTTTCAGCCGGAACGTTCATGAGCATTTCACTTGGCCTAACGATTCTTACTGCAGGCGTACCATTGTCGATGGTGTGCGCAGTCATTGGGCTGATCTTTGCTCTCGTTTTGATCGCGATCGTGAGCCGCTCTTCCGCCGGCAACGAGCGGATGCGGCAAATTTCTGCCGCGGTCCAGGAAGGCGCAAAAGCATATCTGAACCGGCAGGTCATTACCATCAGCGTGATCGCGGCCATCATTTTCGTGCTGCTTTTCATTTTTAAAGATCATCCCACCGCGATCGGTTTCGTGATTGGCGCGTTTTGCTCCCTCGCAGCGGGCTACATCGGCATGCGAATCGCCGTGATTGCGAATGTGCGGACCACGCAGGCGGCAACCCACTCACGCACGGCTGCCTTGCGCGTTGCATTCAACGGAGGAGCCGTGACCGGGTTGCTCGTGGTCGGTCTCGCCCTGCTGTCTGTTTCGATCTTCTACACGCTTGCCAGTAAAATCGTCGGACACGATTTGGCCATTCGCAGTCTGGTCGGCCTCGCGTTAGGCGCGAGTTTAATTAGCGTTTTCGCGCGATTAGGCGGCGGCATCTATACCAAAGCCGCGGACGTGGGAGCCGATCTCGTCGGAAAAATCGAGAAAGGCCTGGAGGAGGATGATCCGCGCAATCCGGCGACGATTGCGGACAACGTCGGTGACAACGTCGGTGACTGCGCAGGTATGGCGGCTGACGTTTTCGAAACGTATGCAGTCAGCTTGATCGGTGCGATTCTTGTCGGGGCGCTCACTCTCGCAGGAAATCCAGCAGCGATTGTTTATCCATTTGTGCTCGGCGGAATTTCTGTGCTTGGCGCAATCTGTGGAGTCGTGTTCGTGAACGTTGCCAACGGCAAGCCAGCAAACATCCTGATGGGTGCAGTGGTGGCGAGCGCGATAGTGTCCGCGATCCTATTCTGGCCGACTACACACTATTTGTTTCCGAACGGCCTGAACATCGCCGGCGCAGTGCGCACGCCTGCGCAACTTTACTGGGCGTCAATCATCGGCCTGGTGATGACGGCAGTCGTTGTAGTCATTACTAATTACTACACGTCAATGCACCACGCGCCGGTGCAAAAAATTGCGCGCGCGTCGGAAACCGGTCATGCCACCAACATCATCGCCGGCCTGGCAGTCGGCCAGCATGCCACTGCGTTGCCGGTCGGTTTCATCGGCATCGCCATTCTTCTCAGTTTCCATTTTGCCGGGCTCTACGGAATCGCAATCGCCGTAATGGCCATGTTATCGATGGCTGGGATCGTCATCTCGCTCGATTCGTTCGGACCGATTACAGACAACGCTGGCGGCGTCGCAGTCATGAGCAATTTGCCGAAAGAAGTGCGTGGTGTAACAGACGAGCTCGACGCCGTCGGCAACACCATGAAAGCCGTGACCAAAGGCTATGCCATCGCATCGGCGGGATTGGCCGCGCTCGTTTTATTCGGCTCATACGTGGAGGAGCTCAAAACGCATGTTACGCGAAATGGTGAGCCGTTCCTGTTCCAATTTTCGCTCACGGACCCGAAAGTTATTATCGGCCTCTTCATCGGCGGACTTTTGCCGTTCATTTTCACCGCGTTCAGCATGGATGCAGTCGGCAAAGCCGCGGGCGCAGTTGTGCGCGAAGTGCGTCGACAATTGCAGGCCAAACCGGGAATCCTGACTGGCCAGGACACACCCGATTACGGCACCTGCGTCGACATCGTAACTAAGGCAGCCCTGCGAGAGATGATTGTACCTGCGCTTTTACCGGTGGTTTTTGTGGTGGCAGTGGCAATGATTAAACCGTTAGGCCCAGTCGTGCTCGGCGGTCTGCTCGTGGGCACGATCGTCACGGGATTATTTGTCGCAATCGCGATGACCAGCGGTGGCGGCGCATGGGACAATGCGAAGAAATTTATTGAAGAAGGAAACCTTGGCGGAAAAGGGTCTTTTGCGCACGCCGCAGCGGTAACAGGCGATACAGTCGGCGATCCTTACAAAGACACGGCTGGTCCGGCAATCAATCCGATGATCAAAGTCGTCAACATTCTGGCAATCTTGATCATCCCGATTTTCTTTTAAACCGCAGTCGGCGCCGGCGCGCGCACGGCTGTGTCGGCAAAAACGCTTGGTTTCGTCAATACCGCGTGGCAAAGTCGGGCGCTCTCCACGTCATGCGTAGCGTTCCAGCCTCTACACGACTTAAGTTTTGGGGGACGCGCGGTTCCATTTCGGTGCCGGGCCGTCGTACCTTGGGTTACGGGGGCAACACAACATGTGTCGAAATGCGCGCGGACGGTGAAATTATTGTGCTCGATGCGGGCTCCGGAATTCGCGCGCTGGGCATCGCTTTGGAAAAGGAATTCCAGTCGCAACCGATCAAACTTTCACTGTTAATCACGCACGCTCATTGGGACCATATCCAGGGACTGCCTTTTTTTGCGCCGGCATACGAAAAGAAAAATGAGATCCGTGTGCGCGGTTACGACGGCGCCGATATGAGCTTTGGCAAAATCATGGCCGAACCGATGAGGCTGCCATTTTTCCCCATCGCGATGCGCGAACTTTCCGCCAAAATCGATATTAAACGCTTAAGCGAGATGGAGTTCTCGGTCGGCAAAGTGCAGGTGCGCGCCAGGTTTGTAAACCATCCGGGCGTTTGCGCCGGTTATCGCCTGTTCACGAGCGCCGGCTCAATCGCTTTTCTGCCGGATCACGAGCCCTACGGATTTTTACACGCTGCGAAAGCGAATGACCTGAGTCCGGAACAGGCGAAAAAGACGCGAGAAGAGGAACGCGCGGGTCTAGTCGAGTTTCTTCACGGCAGCGACATTTTGATTCTCGACTCGCAATACACCGATGCAGAATACGAAAAGCACGTCGGGTGGGGACATGGTTCGATTTCCAGTGCGGTTTCCCTTGCGCTAGATTCCGAAGTCCGCAGGCTTCTACTTTTTCATCATGATCCAAGTCATGACGATGCAATGCTGGATGCTATGCTGGAAGATGCGCGACGGCTGGTCCGTGAGAGAGGAAAAGACATCGAAGTAGACGCCGCTCGGGAAGGCGAAGAAGTGTTGCTTCCAGCGGAGCGCCCTAATTGCAGGAAATAAAAAGCAGTTGGAAATTGGCAGCTGATTCGCGTTAATTCGCTGATTGACGCGAGACTTTGAAATTTGCGAATTTCACCAAATTTCCCCCGCTTTTTGCCTCGTGGTGTAACGGTAGCACTAGAGACTCTGGATCTCTCTGTCTAGGTTCGAATCCTAGCGAGGCAGAATATTAATTTACCCAGGGTAAATTGACGTTGGCGAACATTGTGACAGCGCCAACTTGTAGCACTGTTTAAGTAGAACTACATATTCCATACGTAGTGAAGCACTCTAGCGGGCGGTCACCATTCTGCATCGCCGTTTGCAGGGGATGAAGCCGGAGCGGCGGAAACGATCAACGAAATTAACTAGCAATGGAAGGCCCTGGAAGTGGTACACACGCACCGCGATTGAATCACGAGGCGCGACGGATCGTAAAGCGTGCTGTTCCGTTTGTAGGGCTGTCCAGTTCTTCAGACAGAGCCGATTGCCTTGTGTGGCATGAGTTCGACCGAAACCGCCGAGCAATACCAAGCGGTTGTAAAGCACTGTTCAGAAGGTGTGCTGTACACGACACACTTTAAGGATGTAGAAGGGCGAAAAGATGGTTGTTCCATCGTTGGGCGGCATTGCCAGTTCACTTGGACCTGATCGACAGATACTGCGCCGCAGCGGTATATGACAGACACGATTCGGGGGGAGCGCATTTTTGCGCTTGGCGCTGTTAATCTACTTGAACAATCGCAGCCCGATACAAAAGCAAAACTGAAAGGGCCACGCCTTGCGAATGTACTTTCGATGGCACATCGCCAGGCGTTACCAGATGAAATCGAACAAATGTTCGATGTCATGCTCTGTCTGCCGAAAACCGCATGGCTATGCGTGCTTAAGGAACTGGACAAGAAGATTGGTACGGGCGCACTGCGAAAAATAATTCTTCACGCCTGCAATGACTCCAATCCGCAGATGCTTGAAAGACTTAAACGCGGAGTCGCGATACTTGATCGGGAAAATAAGCGCAAGCGGCGAAAACTGAAGGGCCGCACAAGGCGATTAGAACGCGCCTAGATTCATCGCAAGTGTACGGCCGTGTGCATCAGTTACAGGCAACGCAATTCACATTCTGGCGCGAATCTTGAGCGCGGCCGGGCGAGGCAAAACCGATTCACAGGAACAACCCGCCATAACTACAATCGATTAGCTCGATTTGCGGCATGAGAACGCTCGCTAGACGAATTGACTGCGAGTTGAGATCCAAAAAACGTTGCGCGATTTACGAAAGCGAACTGCAACGCGTCTGGCCGTTATTTGAGGAGGATCGAGAAACGAAAATCGCTCGCTTCGCTACGGAATACGGATTCCTTTTGACTTTCTACAAGCCCGGAGAGTGCGCGATCTTCCGGGAAATAATAAGCCGGCCCGACACGGAACACGAAGGCACGGATCAAATACTACACGAAAGGCTGTACGTCTGACTCAGCGCGTGAAGATGGATCAGGCATTTGGATCGGCTTGCGCGTCGAATCGAACAAATGTTCGATGTCATGCTCTGTCTGCCGAAAACCGCATGGCTATGCGTGCTTAAGGAACTGGACAAGAAGATTGGTACGGGCGCACTGCGAAAAATAATTCTTCACGCCTGCAATGACTC
>JBKPMH010000072.1:0-8240 GCA_046732035.1 Verrucomicrobiota bacterium | reverse complement strand
CCCCGTCATCTGCGCATTTGCAATCAATGCTGCGAATACGCCTGCTATCACGCCACCACGGAGAACGAAGTTTCTCCAGTTCATACGGTCTCTAAAGATTGAACTCCTCGGATTCGAAAGTTGCGGGATAGATGAAGATCGCGGTCGCGTTACTTCCGATTTCTCGGTAACCGCCGTACTGGCGATAATAACCATTTGCTGGCCCGCCCAAGTGACCTTTCGAGGTATTCGCGATTTGGTCCTCCCTTCCAGCCTTACGTGTGCGTCTACGCTACGACTGGAAGCGAATGGCTTCAACTCGTCGTCGACTTGGGCCGAAAGGGCGTCCGCAAACGTCACCTGCCTGCGAGGCGCTGAAGCGTTGCACCACAGCCGGCATTCGACTGGGACTAAGCTTTGCTTGCGCTGAGGCGGGTCCTTTATCGCAGAGTGCGCGAAACCCATCACTGCTGTAGTCGTGGCCGCATTCATAGGAAGCTCGTGCACAGGTTCACTTGAAACGTGATCAGAATTGTCGTGATCGTCTCGGCTTCTGCGTAGCCGTTCGCAGCGTACTCTCGATTCTAACGTGAAGCTGGAAGCACAACCGGAGCGCCCGGCGCAGCAGCATTACTTCCATTGCTACGTCTGCCAGCAACGTAAATCCTGTCTTCTAGTCTGAGGAAATAAAAACGTACCTCCGTTCCCGACTTGTCATAGCTGATGGCGTTTCCTCCATGGTCCGAAACTAATTTGCTCAATTTGATCATAATGCTTCGAAGCTCGGCCTTATTGGTGATGTTGGCCTTCGTACAGTAACCGAGCACAACAAATCCATATGTAGGTCCCACCCGGCCAAGGCGGCCAAGCGGACTGGCTCCTGGGCGTAGCCACGCTATGTCTTTAGGAGCAACCTTCGTCGTGGAATAGCCGTGCTGATAGTCATGGTCCTTTTCCTTCTTAAAATGCTCATTCCATAACTGGATGGTGCAATTAAGTTTAGCCGGACCATCCGCCAATCCAAAAAACGGGAACGCAATGAGCGATGCCAGAACTGAAACAAATCGCATAACAGAAATCGTGCGCAATCATTTTCCTGTTCGTCAATCAATTCGCATTTCCGGCGCGGTGCCTACCCGCTTTGATTCCATCAGAAGCCACTGCATTATCAACATTCAGGCCTCAATTCTGTAGCCAAGGTCGCTAGTCGCAGTTCGTTCAAAGAGCGACGCGCAACCGGCCGCCATTACCAAATTCACTCTCAGGTTCTTCGCGTATTCGATTTACTGCGGACCTGGCCAGCCACTCCCGGGCTTTTTGCCGTAACTCGGACGCACTATGTACTCCGAGTTTTTCTTTCATGCGCATCTGATGTGTCTCAATCGTCTTCACGCTTATGTTCAATTCATTTGCCAACTCCGAAACACCGAGGCCTCTGCCAATGAAAGAGAAAATCTCCAGCTCACGATCACTCAGACTATTAATATCGGAACCGCCGAGGCTTTTAGTGCCGCCTGCGAAATTGCTCAGAATAAGCGGCAGCACACTCGCACCTACGTAGGGTCGGCCGGCTGAGATTTCATCGAATGCCCTCAGCAGTTCGGGGGCGTCCTCGGTGCTTAGGTAACCGCGTGCACCGGCTCGGAACGCGCGTTGAGCCGAAAACGCATCAGCCTGCTCCGAAAGCGCCAGTATCGCAGCAGCTGGATTCAGGGTCCGAAATTCTTTGATCAACTGTATCCCATCAGCGCCGGTGAGTCTTAACCCGACCAGAACAAGATGGGGTCTATGACGCAGAAATAACTCCCGTGCCAAAGGCGCTTCCTCTGTTTCTGCACACGCCATAAATTGCACGCTTTTGGCAATCAACGACAAGACTCCAGACCGGACAAATCCTGGTCGATGAACCACGAGTACCTTTGGTTTTGTCAGATGTTTCCCTGACACCTCGTCGGGCTCTTTTGTCAGGGATTTTCTTCTTTGTCGCTGAAATCGTTTATTTCCGGTTCGAGCTTGTTCCTGGTCTCTCGTAGCCCTGAGCGAAGGCAGCTTTTTCTCGCTGCGTGGCTGTCTATGCCGAGGTTTGCGCACTTCTGAGGGATTCGCACCGCTTTGTAGTGTAAAAGCCGACAGCAGCCAAGATAAAAATTCAGGGATGAACCCCGACAGACGGGCAGTCACGCGTCTGGTTACTATGTGCGCCAGGTAGATTATGAAAAAAATATTACCTCCGAATGGACCTGCGACGCGCTTCGGCCTTGGCAGTTGCTGTATTGCAATCACATGCGCGCACATGCATTTCGTCAAAGTTGCGCTCCTCGTTGCTTTTCTTCTCTTCTTCCACGCTGGAAAGGCGTTTTGTCAAAGCCCTAATTACGAGGGTCCGGTCGGCGTGACCGGAATTTTTAATGGCAACATCACGACTGGGTGCTCCTATGATCCACTGACCCACAGCGCGCACCGCGAGGTGACTGACATTGTTGTGCCTGGATCGATTGGGAAATATCCACTCAGGATGACCCGTTACTATAACAGCCGATCGCAGTACTACGGTTCCAGTCCGCCGAACTTAAATCCGGCAATCGGCCTAGGTCCGGGATGGTCGCACGAGTATAGCTGGCTCCTATGGACTGGTGGTCACAAGGTGATCTCCCCACATGGCAACGTATCCGATAATTCTTGTGGACCGCCGATTGGCGTCTCCGAATACTGGGAAGCTGGGATCTGGCGCCTGGCTGACGGTGGGAAAATTCACTTCAATGGTGGCCAGGTGGATTACATCGAAGATCCGTATAGCCAAAGGACGACAATTGAGTACCAGAACGGCCGACGCTGGCGCGTCACAGAACCAGGGGGCAGATGCCTTATATTTACTTATGGCAATGCGGATCCAGATGGAACGGTGTTGTTGACCAAAGTCGAGGCGTACGACTATTACAATGGGCATCGAATTGATTGGGTCAGCTATAGTTACACGTCGAAGCCGTCCGGGGGTTCTGGCCCCAACAAGATGATGTTGACCGGAGTGAGTTACAGCGATGGCACGTCTGCCAGCTATGATTACACGGTCGACAATGTCACTCCTGCAAATCAGAAGCTGTATCCGCTGTTATTGCGCTGCGACGACATGCGTTACAACGGACCGATGCGCACAATCGTCTACGATTACCAAAACGGTGGACCGCATGGAGCAATTACTGCCGAGAAATCCCCCGGGTTCGGCGCGGTTTCCTCAATCCAACCAGATCCAGGCGATCAGGAAAGTTTCATCGAGACGCGCGGAGATGGGCCTACTCGCAAGTTCACATACACTCATTTCACGCGCTGTCAGGGAACAGAATGCGGTTGCAGCGATTATGACCACAATGATCCTCCCCAGCAGATGCTCATGGAGTACACGGACTTCAAAGGACGTACCACGTGGCTTGACTATGACGAGGGCGATAACAATGAGAAATGGTATGTTAACTCAGTTACAGACGCCCGTGGTTCAAACCGAGGCGACCCAAATTACACTACGACCTATCTTCGCGGGCCCGCTCCGCCGCTGGGGATTGGACAAATTCTGCGAATCACGCATCCGGGAGGCGATCACATAGATTACAGCTATAGCGGCGCGAACAGTGGCCCATGGTACGTGATGAAGGTCACCGATGAGCGAGGTAATCAGACACTTCATAACCGCGACAGCGATCACCGCATTATACAAACTGATTACAAGGATTCCGATAACGTTCTCCTTGCCCGCGAGACATTCTCATACTGCGATCAGGTTGATTCGCAATGCAGTAACTACCCATTGGGCCAGATTAAGACGCATCGTTTAAAAAATGGGGCTTATGTGCATTATCGCTACGATTCGCGTGGTCTTTTGATGGACAAATGGGAGCCAACCTGGACCAACACCGCCAGTGAGAGCGAGCCTAAGACGCACTACGAATATTATACCACGGAGTACTCTTACACTGCTACCGATGGGCGCTGGGTTTATCCCTGGATGGATCGAATTAAGAAGGTGACAGGTCCGCCACCAAACTGGGCGGACACTGATGGTCAGGCTTCCGAGAGATACGAATACGATAAGGTATTGGCCAACGGGGTCACTGACCCCAACGGCGCCGCCAGGCCTGGACGGGGCTTGATCACCAAAATTACGCATGCTGATGACACATTTCAAAGGTTTGCCTACGATGCTTATGGAAACAAGAGGGGAGAAGACAACGAACTGCGCGACGCCACAACGTACACTTACGATGGGTACAATCGGCTTCTGAATGTCGCTAGACCACTGAACGGGATTACTACTTACACCTACAATCCACCCAATGGAGGCTCGCCTTTATCACATACAACCAGTAACCCGGACACCGTCACGGTCAGGACCAATGTCAATACTAATATCATCACAAACAACGATTACGATGAGAATTTCCGCAAAATCTCCAGCAGGGTGGCCGCGGCAACGACCTGGTTTCATTACGACCAGGTTGGCAACCAGGATTACGTCACCGATCCACGAGGATCAGTTTCAGGCGATTCGCGCTACACAACTTTTACTGACTACGATAGTCGCAATCGCAAATGGCGCGTAAGAGAACCGCTCGGTCGGACCACTCAATTTTATTACGACGACAAAATCAACGTCACCAGAATTCTTCGCCCCGACCAAACCACCGAGACAAAGACTTACGATGGTATGAACCGGGCGCTCACCGATACCGTGCCTAAAGAGCAAGGTGTCAGCATCCAGACGAAATTCCAATATTATGCGTGGAACGTTCGTTCTGCCGGGCTCCTTCAGACAGTCACCGATGGCGAAATGCACAACACCACATTTGAATATGATCCTTCCGGACTGAAGACGAAGATGACTTATCACGACAATTCTAGTCAATCATGGGCATACGATGACGCGCACAATCTAAAGAGTCGTACCACAGTGGCTGGCGAGATACAAAATTTTGGTTACGATGATCGCCACCGGAAGATCAAAGAGTGGTGGGACGGCTGGCCTGCTAATGCCGAATGGCGAGCCTTCGGTTACGACGAGGCTAATCATCTCACGCTGGCTACAAACGGCCTCGGTGCGTACTGGAACAACTTTATCGCCGACGTCAGACGCTCTTATGATGCGGCTGGACGTCTTACGCAAGACCAGCAAAAGGTATACGTTAATGGCATTCCTATTACCAAGAACGTCATTTATCCCAGTCATGACGATGCCGGGAAACTACTCCGAATGTACGTAGACGGCGCCACCCCCGCTTATGACTACACTTTTTCATACGATGGCATGGGGCGATTTGAGAAGATCTTTGGCACCGGCCAGCCTAGTCCATTCTTTCAGTACCAATACGATGCGGCGTCCAACGAGAAGCAACGCGATAATCTTTACACTGGAGTATCGCAGATGTACCCACGAGATGAGCTAAACCGGATCACCAGAGTAGAACTGTCAAACGACGGTACCCCATTCGCACGCGAAGTGTACGACTATTGGCCAATCGGCAGGCTACACACGGTCACGCGTCAGAACAATCTCCAGGACCAATTTGATTATTTCTTGGATGGCGAACTCAAGAAAGCTACCTACAATGTAGGAGCAACTCCACCGCCGACGCCTACTCCACCGTCAACGCCAACGCCGCCGCCAGGTCAGGTAGTCACGCCCACCTTCAATCCCGACGGCGCCTACTACGTATCTTGTGCCAATAGCTACACGTTTAATGTCGTGATTTCCACCACTACCAGCGGAGCGCAGATTCGGTACACCACAGATGGCAGCAACCCAAATACTGGCGGGATGGTGATCCCGAACGGAGGTTTGGCACAAATCACTGTGGGAAGCAATCAGACCAAGACTTTAAAGGCGATCGGGTTTAAGACCGGAATGACCAATTCGAACATCAAAAGCGCCGACTACACTTTCGAGCACGAATGCCAGGGACCAAACGGACCGATGACATATCCTCTCGACACCACTGGTGGCCTCGGCGAGGAGCCGATGGCTCCGGAAACAATCAGCACGGTGACCTATACGCTGGACAAGGCTGGCAATCGACTTAGTGTGAATGGCCAGTCTTACGCCCCCAACAGCATCAATCAGTACACCTCGATCGGTGGAGACACAGTGACAAACGGCAACAACCACGAGATGCAGACGTATGGAGGATTTACGTTTATCTACATGAGAGATCAGGAGTTGATCAAAGTCACCGCTCCCGGTCCGCCGGCTCTCACCTACGATCTCGCCTATGATGCGCTGGGTCGTTGCGTGAAACGCACATTCAACAATACCGCGACCACCTATTACTTTTACGATGGAGACAGACCTATTCTGGAATACAACATTAATAATGCCCTCGTTGGCTTTAATGTGTACGGTAAGGGTGTGGATGAAATCGTCCAGCGCGGAGCATACGGGACAGACAATCAGTGGCACTGGTATTTTCTGAACCAGGATCATGAAGGCAGCGTGACCTATCTCACAGATAGCAACGGCAACGTGATTGAGAAATATCGGTACGACGCATTTGGTGCTCCAATCTTCTATAACGGTGCAGGCACACAAATCGCACGCACGGCTTACGGCAATCGTTTCCTCTTTACCGGTAGAGAATACGCAGGGGCTTTGGTCTACGAATACAGGGCGCGAGTTTACACTTCATATCTGGGTCGGTTCATGAGCGAAGACCCGAAACTATTCGACGCTGGCGATTACAACCTCTTCCGCTACTGCCGCAATGATCCAATCGACTTGACCGATCCAATGGGATTGGCAGATGAGGCGACGGGGCTTCTCCAAAGCGGCACACACGATCGCCTTTGGGAGATGACTAAATGGTTCGATAGCTCCAACGCTATCCAGGGCAATTTCGCCTGGCAAGGCACGCCGTATGCGCCGTTACCTGCGAAGCCCCAGGAACTTTTGGGCATAGCGCGCAGACAAATTGGTGTAAAGGAAATCCCTGGAGTTGGAAGCGAGCCGCGTATTATTAACTATCTTAAGTCGACTACTATCGACGCGAAGGCATATGATGATAGCACGGCATGGTGTAGCGCCTTCGTGAACTGGGTAGTGACGCAGGGTGGACTAAAGGGTACTAACAGCGCAGCAGCTTTGTCCTGGCGGCACTGGGGTGAAAATGCGCATGGGCCGGCGTTGGGCGCAATCGCTGTTTTCAATCACGGTAATGGAAGCGGACACGTCGGTTTTGTGCAGGGCGTGACAACTAACGGACGCGTTATATTGTTGGGAGGGAACCAGCGAGACGCGGTAAGATATTCAGTGTTTGGAACGTCACATATCGTTGCCTACAGAGTACCAACCGGTTCGATCTCTTACGGAGGTCTCCCAGCCATAGGTCGTCTCGCTCCGGCGCCAGTTTATCCTGACACGGGCGCCTTGGCTCTCGACTTTGAGAGTACACGATAACCACATACTATGAAACTATCACCGACAAACAAAATTAAGGTGGCGGTAATTTGTAGTATCAATCTAATCTGGTGTATTGCGCTCGCGGATACTCAGTCGTCGGAACAATCGGAGTTGAAACAGTTTTGGGGTGCTTTTCGAAACGCCGCATTACAACAGGACTGGAGCAAATTGGAAGAGTTCACTAATTTTCCGTTGATTGTCAGAGGAGAGCTAGATCAAGATCCCATTTTCCGAATCGACCGAGGTAAGTTTCCGATTATTTTCGAGCGATTTTTAAAGGAGGGAGTGTTCTCCCCAAACGAACAGCTCCACGTTATTCGTAACACTACCACGATCAAAGTAGATGCGAATTCCAGAGACCGATGCAGAATTGGTGATATGGTCTTTAAAAGAACTGCGAAGGGCTGGCGGCTCTACACGCTGTATATGCAAGACAGTCTGGACTAATCGTTAATCGCCGCGCTTGCACTTGAGGGTTTGCGTGGAAGGCCGGTTACTTACTAGGCGAACCGCACATACCTAAAGAGCAGCACTGAGTTAGAAGCAGATTTAGCGCGTCAACGAAAAACAAATTGAAGCGCTTATTGCGGGCCTGCAGAAGGTGAGCGCGCCGCTGGAAGTGAACACGCGGGCATGGCAGACGGTTGTGAATGATTGGTAGCGGAATCCATTATTACCATTCCTTGAAATGTCCGCTGTGGTCGTGGATTGATGCCCCGTACAGGATGTCCGGCCTCGGTACGGGTTCTTCGTGAAAGGGGACGTCATGGAGTTAGTTAAAGCCGGCTTGATCGCGCTTGTTCATATCACGTCGTCATTACTC
>JBKPMH010000071.1:0-3965 GCA_046732035.1 Verrucomicrobiota bacterium | reverse complement strand
ATCTTGACGTTTACTCCCAAGTAAGGAGTGCCTTCGATATAACTCGCTTCCACGCCTTCATAGTCCATGGCCAGATTTTGATGAGGGATGTAAAGCAGCCTCGTTCGAGGTGACCACGCGCATGGCTGCCAGTCTTTTGCGCCTGGGGATGCCGGTGCTATATCGCGAATTACTTTTCCGATTTGGGGAGCTTTTTCAGGATTCGTGATGATGCGTCCCGTTTTGAGATCGACACCCTTACTTGCAGTAATGCGAATAAATGGAGTGGCTGACAGCACCTCCCCGGTGGTCCGGTCCAGGATGTACACGTAACCGTTGCGTTGCGCGCTGATCAGGCACTTCCGCAATGCGCCTTCTGTAGCTGAGTTCGTTGCGCCGGCCTGCGCGAATGCCTGTTCAGGCGCAGTGCGGCCGGGGTCAGCGTGCGAGCCTAGCGGCAGATCCACCACAACGTTTTCGTTGACTCCGTCGTGATCGAATTCGTCATGAGGATTCAGCTGATAAAACCAGCGGGCCTGGCCGGTATCGGGATTGCGCGCGAAAATTCCACAAGTCCATTTATTATCTCCCGGACGCAGCTCGGGATTCCAAGTCCCGGGATTGGCAGTCCCGTAAAAGATCAGATTCTGTTCAGTGTCATATGAAATCCAACCCCAGATCGTGCCGCCACCGATTTGCCATCGTTCTGGCGGCCATGATTTCACTCCCAAATCCTTGCCGCGGTCGCTTGGGTAAAACGGTTTGAATTCGGCTCCAATCAGGCAATCGGCATCCGGACCAGTGCTGTAAGCGCGCCAGATAATATTGCCCTTGCTCGCGTCCAGAGCAGTCAGGCAACCGCGCACGCCAAATTCGCCGCCGCTGTTTCCCACCAGCACTTTGTCGTGAACAACCAATGGCGCCATGGTGATAGTCTCACCGTGGTTGATCTCACCGACTTTGGTTTTCCAGGCCAGCTTTCCAGTTGCAGCATCAACAGCGCAGACATTGTTATCGAGCGTGTTGAAGAAGATTTTGCCTTTATCGAAGAAGCAGCCGCGATTCACGACGTCGCAGCATGCCACTCCCTGCGCCGCCGCCGCAGGCTCCGGCTCGAACTTCCATTTGGATGCGCCGTTCTTGTTGAGATCGAGGGCGTAAAGAATGTTGGGATACGGAGTGACGATGTACATCGTGTCGCCCACTACAAGTGGCGCGGCCTCGTGTCCTTTGTTTACTCCTGTGGAAAAAGTCCACGCCACACGCAAGTGCTTGGCGTTGGCGATTGTGATCTGGTTCAGTTCGCTGTATCGAGTGTTCTCGAAATTTTTCGGCGGCATCGTCCATTGCCCGTCTTTTGCCGGCGCCGGAACTTGCGCGCGACCGACGACACAAATGCTGCCGATAAGCAGGGAGGCGAGCAATCGACACATTCAGTTGCTTAATCGCCGAGAAGATTACGGACGGATGTTCACAATTGGCTTCACCGCTCCATGGCGGTTTTGATACGACATCCTCATGGGTTAATCCCTGACCTCACAGTGAGCGAAATTCTGACGAACTGTGGCGGTTTGCCGCTGGATCCAAAAACAAACTCAATTTGCAGGCCGGCCGAACGTAAGAACTGTCCGAGACCCACCAGCGTTATGTCTGCTCACGCGGCTGATTGCGTGAGATGCGTCTCGACTTGGGCTGCCGGAAATGATTCGCGCCCAAATCGCTCACACCTCAAAGATCATGATGGCGGTGAAGATAACGGCGTGAATCCAAATCAAAACGACCATAGCCAGCCGAAGATTCGCTGAAGCGTAAGTATCGCCTTCTTTGCCTTTGTAACCGAAGAGTTGTTCGCGCCTTCGAAAAACATAAATCCCAGCCCCAATTACGAGCAGCTCGAGTACGGTAAAAAACACCTTCAATGCTGCGGAGACACCGGATGGAACTTCCGAAATCGCGAACAGCGCTTGCATGTAGATAATTCGTGGTGGGTCGGCTAAATGGTTTCTGCTTATCTGAGTTGCGGAATGCCTTATACATGTCGTTCCAAACTGCAAATGTAACGCCATTCTCAACGATACTGATCCACCTGCGACTTGCTTGAATTTTTGCTCCTGGCCGGGCACGTTCTGCCATCCGACCTACGCCCTACACGCGATTCATTGGTAACACAGGTAAAATCCAAGGAGGAAAGCATGAAAATACGCATCACTATTCTGCAGGTTTGCATTGTTACTCTGATTGTTAGTGGCCTCAGCCTCGGAGTCGCTTGGGCCCAGACTTCTTCTCAGGACAAGAGTTCGACGCTCAGCGCAAAAGATAAGACATTCATGCACAAGGCTGCTAAAGGCGGAATGATGGAAGTCGCGATGGGAAGAATGGCCGAGCAGAATGCACAGAGCGATGACGTAAAATCATTTGGTAAGCGGATGGTCACCGATCACAGCAAAGCAAACGACGAGCTAAAGAGCATCGCGGCGCGCAAGAATGTTCAGCTGCCAAGCAAAGAGCCCAAAGAAAAATGGAGCTCCGACAAGGAATATATAAATATGATGGTTAGTGATCACGAAAAGGATCTGGCCGAGTTTAAGGAAGAAGCAAACAGTGGGAGCGATCCGGAGGTGAAGAAATTTGCCGACGACACAGCGAAGGTGATCCAAGAGCACCTGGATCTTGCGAAGCAGACTCAAAGTAAACTCAAATAGCGAGGTCTTGTCGGTACGCAGGAATACGGCACGCTTGGAAAAAGCGTGCCGTATTTCGTTCCGCTTGCTGGAACAGCCTCAGAGCACCGAACACGCGACTGCGCGTTCTGATTACAGAAGAATCCTTGCAGGGAATGCGAAATGCCCGAACCGATTCGAGGAACAGAGAGAGCCAGCTCAAACACTCAGCGTTGCATCGACAGCGTCTCCGGTCCAGCTCGGTTGGTCTATGGGCGAAAGCGAAGAAGCAGATATTGATGGGTCTTTGCTTTTCAAATCATGATTGTGCATGAGTCGCTTGTAAACGTCGACGTAATCGCTTGCCATACGATTTGCGGCGAAGCGTGCCTCAAACACTTGCCTGCAACGTGCTCGATCCAGATCGCGAACACGACCCACGGCTTTTGACGCGCCGTCCAGGTCCCGAACGATGAAACCGGTCACTCCATCTTCGATGACTTCAGGAACAGATCCACTGTCGTAAGCGATCACTGGAGTGCCACAGGCCATTGCCTCAATCATCACGAGTCCGAAAGGTTCGGGCCAGTCGATAGGAAACAGTAGAGCATAGGCATTCCCGAGAAACTGGTCTTTGTCTCGATCCGTGATTTCACCGACCCAATCCACGTGCGACTGCTGCAGCAGCGGTTCAATGTTTCGGTTGAAATAACGCCTGTCCACCCGATCGATCTTCGCAGCAATTTTGAGTGGCATTCCGGCGCGTTTAGCGATTTCGATTGCTCGATCGGCTCTTTTTTCGGGGGAGATACGTCCTAAAAAGGCCAGGTAATCTCCTGTCCCAGGACGGAAGTGAAATTGATCTACAGGCAGACCGTGATAAATGGTCGATTGCCAATTTGCCCATGGCAAAGGCTGCCGTTGCGCGTTTGAGATCGAGATCAGCGGTTCATCTCGAAATCGGTCGAAAACCGGAACAAGGTCCGGGATGTCAAGTCGCCCATGCAAGGTGGTGACGTGTGGAACAGGCAGATACCTACAGATGGGAAAATGAAGATATCCGGTGTGAAAATGGACCAGATCGAACTCGGCGACGTGCTCAACAACGTGATCTACTAGAAGAACTTCTCGCGCGACAGGGTCTTTGCAACGTTCGTTTTTTCGAAGCGAACGCTGGCACGGCGCGATGAGACGAGCGCTGGTGACGGAATCACCGCTGGCAAACAAGGTAACCTCGTGGCCGGCTCTGACCAACTCCTCGGTAAGATAAGAGACGATCCGTTCGGTCCCCCCGTACTGCTTCGGAGGCACACTTTCAATTAGCGG
>JBKPMH010000070.1:0-4898 GCA_046732035.1 Verrucomicrobiota bacterium | reverse complement strand
AGCGCAAAATTTGGATCCAACTCGATAGCACGATCGTACAGCTGCTCGCTTTGTTTTAATTTCTCAAAATCCTCGAACGCGCCTGAAAGATTGTGCGCTTCAACAAACGCCAAATAGGCCTCAACGTTGTCCGTTGGCTTATGTTCCATCCGGGCTTTCTCGCTTGGCGATAATTGCGCGCGCAGCTCGTTGGCGATTTTTTGGGCTAGATCGGTTTGAATTGCAAACACGTCCGTCAACTCACGGTCGTAATCCTCCGCCCACATGTGTTCGTCATTTTCAGCATTGATCAATTGCACGTTGACGCGCACGCGATTGCCGATACGGCGAACGCTGCCTTCCAAAATCGCGCCCACCCCCAGTGCCTTTCCGATTTCACGGACGTTCGATGATTTCCCTCGATAAGGCATGACCGAGGTGCGTGAAATCACTTTCAAGTCCCCAATCTTAGACAAGTTGGTAAGCACGTCGTCCTGAATGCCGTCGGCGAAATAGGCGTTCGCCTTGTCGTCGCTGAGACTTTCGAACGGGAGCACGGCAATCGATTTGTCGACCTTATGCGCCGAGACGCGAGGCAACAGAAAAAAACCGGCGGCAGCGGAAATGATCACGCCGGTCGCCACGAGCATGATGACATTTCGACGACGATGGGAACCGGGCACTGCCTGGGATCGGGTGGCACGGACACCCTGCGGGGTGATGTCGTACGCCCAGGCCAGCATCAAGGCGATCGGAAAGCCGAGGAGGCAAAGCGCAATCACCAGGCGCAGCACCCAATTTGGCAAGTCCCATGCGGGAAACGCGGCGGACGCCAGCTGAATGACTCCACCCGCAGCGATAATGTAAGCCCCCGCGACGCGGTATACCTTGCGCCGCTTCACTTCTTCGAAGAACCCGCTGGTCATAATGCAAGTTGTGGATCGAGCAGCAGTATATTCAACGGCGAAGAAATAGACATGAAAATGAAACTACTGATCGACTCCAGTGATGGCGGTTCAAGAAATCGGAGAATCCAAGCGCGCTAAACCTTCGCTTCGTGCCTATCGATCAAAGCTTGAAAGCGCGGATCGCTTCGAAGCGGTTCCCAAATGGGATCAAGTTTCAGGATGGAAACTGTGATTCCATTCGGCGTACTTAGCGAACGGTCGAGAAGTTGAAGAGCTTCGTCACTTTCACCAGTCCAAGCATAGATTTGTGCAAGTGCCAGCGTCATCTTTGGACCGTCCAGGGCGTCTTCCGTTTCGGGCAGGAGCTGAACGGCGCGTTTGCCTTCCGCGATCGCTAAATCCTTTTCACCCAGCCCTGCCAGGATGATGCCAAGAGTTACATGGCGCGAGGCATCATCCGGACCTTCTCGTACCAACTTTTCCGCGACTGGCCGGGCGCGTTCGAAGGCGGCAAGCGCTTTTTCTTTATCATTCAAAAACGTATAGATCGCGCCCTCGAAGAAATCCCTTGGTTTCTCAGAATGAGAGGCGTTTTGCGGCAATTGTTTAAGAACTGCAAGGGCGTCAGAGAATTTTCGTTGCAACAGCAGAAGCTGCATGCGTGCAAATGTGACCAGCCCGTCCGGGTCGATCCCTGTCGAGATCTCGGACAATTCTTTCTCCATGGCGCCGAGATCGCCCTTCCAGTCCACCACCAGCTTCGCCTTCTCCGCGCGAGGGCCAAGCGAGTTGGGAGCAGCCTCGATAGCGCGGTCGAAGATCTTATCTGCGGCATCAAAATTTCTGGTGGCGTAATAATTGTCTGCCAGGTTTTGTAGCACCCACGAGTCTTTGGGACTGATCGAGGCGGCTTTCTCCAGGTTCGCGGTGGATTCCTTCCATTTGCCCTGACGTCGCTCGATCGCGCCGATGGCCATGTAAACTTCCGCGGAATTTGGCAGGCTCTGCCTGGCGATGGCGAATTCGTCAAGAGCAGCCTTATAATCGCGTTCGCAATAGTAGTAATAAAAACCCATGGCGAGATGCGCTTCAGGCAGGTTTGGCTGCAATCGAAGCGCTTCCACTGCTGCGGTCCGGGCTTTTTCTTTTCTCGCCGGCGTCGGATCAAAGCTGTGATAATTCCAGTCGTGCACCCATGCCAGCGCTGCAAATGCCCCGGCGAAGGTGGGATCGAGTTTTGTAGCCTTTTCAAAGAACTGCTCGGCCTTTTCTGTGTTGGAGCGGAACTTGTCACCGCGATAAAAAATCTCGTGACCCTGCATGAACGCCAGATAAGCCTCGCCATTCTCGGTCGGTCTGCGTTGGATTTGCGCTTTCTCCATTGGCGACAGCTTTGCCTGCAACTCGCGCACGATTTGTTGGGCAAGGTCCGTCTGAATGGCAAACACATCAGTTAAATCACGATCGTAATCTTCGGCCCACATGTGCTCGTCGGTGTCGGCGTTGATTAATTGGACGTTCACGCGCACGCGATTGCCCATGCGGCGAACGCTGCCTTCCAGGATGGCACCAACGCCCAGTGTCTTGCCAATTTCCCGAACATTGGACCGCTTCCCTCGATAAGGCATGACCGAAGTGCGTGAGATGACTTTGAGATCGCCGATTTTTGATAAATTCGTCAGAACGTCATCCTGAATGCCGTCCGCGAAATAGGCGTTCTCTTTTTCGTTGCTGAGATTTTCAAACGGCAACACCGCGATCGATTTGTCGCATTTGTGGGCCGAGAGCCGTGGGAGCAAAAAAAATCCGGCAGCGGCGGAAATGGCCACACCGGTGAGCACAAGCATGAAGATATTTCGACGCCGGTGGGATCGGGGAATGGCTGGAGCCGGTGTGGCTCGAACGCCCTGTGCCGTGATGTCGTACGCCCAGGCCAGAATCAGCGCGATGGGAAAACCCATCAGAAGCAGCACGATCACCAGACGCAGCGCCCAGTTTGGCAATTCCCACGCCGGAAACGCAGCGGAAGCCAATTGTATAATACCACCAGCTGCGATGATGTAGCCCGCGGCCACACGGTACACCTTGCGCCGTTTCACTTCCTCAAAGAAGCCGGTCATGGCCATAGTTTTGTCGGTCGACACCATAAACCAACGGCGACAGTATGTTGACATACGAACCGACCCCGGCGTTCACTTTATGCCGGTGGCCAGTACAGTTTGAAAATGCGGACCCTGCTTTTCGCGCGAGACAACGCTGACTTCAATGTGCCGAAAGGCGCTTTTTTCCAGGAATTGGTGCAACTGCACTTCGCTGAATCCAAGCCAATGATCTGCATACAGATCCCGGGCTCGTTCGAAGCGGTGGCTCAAAAGGTCGAGGATCACCAGCCGGCCACCGCGCTTCAAAATACCGTGGGCAGCTGAGACAGCCTGCTCGGGATGAATGGCATGATGTAACGCCTGGCTCAAAATTGCCAGATCGACGCTGTTTTTTGCAATCGGCGGATCTTCAATATCGCCAAGCCGGTATTCAAGGTTCTTGATTCCGTGTTTCTCTGCCAGTTGTCCACCGAACTCGACCATCTTTGGTGAATTATCGATGGCGATAACCTTGTTAGCGTTCTTGGCCAGCAACTGCGAAAGCGTGCCCTCGCCGGCGCCCAGGTCAGCCACGGTTAGCGGCGGAAGCAAGGTGATGAGCGTGTGTGCCAGCGCCTCCCATGAGCGGCCCGGCACATAGCTCCGCCCAAATTTTCCGGCAAGCTCGTCAAAGTACTTGCGCGTCTTGTCCTGACGTTTGTGTAGAACAAGTTTCAGACTGGTACGATCGCGCGATGTCTCGGGTAGCTCGCGAGCGAGTAAACGGATAATTTCTTCAACTCGCTCCCGCTGTGAATTCCGTCCGTGGTGGTTTGCGCCATAATAGACATTTTTACCTACCCGTCGGTCCGAAACGACACCCGCCCTCTTCAATTGGGCAAGATGACTGGAAATGCGCGATTGGCCCATTCCCAGAATCTGCTGCAACTCGGCCACCGAGAGTTCTTCCTGCTCCAATAGCAGCAACAAACGCACCCGGGTAGGATCCGCCAAAAGCCGCAACAAATTAATGGTTGACGCCATGAAATTACCCCACGATATATCTACGCATCATGATTGGTCAATATGTCTGTCGAGATCGTTCCATTGTTGCGACATTGAATCGTTACAACGTTGAGAAGGACATCGGCGGCCGATCGCTCTAACGCTTTAACCCTTCAACTGTCCAAGGTTCTTTCGCCATGTCTCGTCGTTATATTTTCTCTTCCGAATCCGTCGGAGAAGGTCACCCCGACAAAGTTTGCGACACAATTTCCGATGCCGTGCTCGACGCATGCCTCGCGCAGGATCGGCATAGCCGCGTGGCGTGCGAGACCTACGCCAAAAGCAATGTGGTCATCGTTGGCGGCGAGATTACATCGAGCGCAAAACTGGACTATGTCCAGCTCGTTCGAGATACCGTCCGCGAGATCGGCTATGTGAACGACGACGACGTTTTTCACGCCGACCGGATCTTTGTTAGCAACATCATCACCGAACAATCTCCGGACATTGCGCAAGGCGTCGATGCCCGAGCCGCCGAAGGGAAGGATACAGCCGAACAGGGTGCAGGCGACCAGGGGTTGATGTTCGGGTACGCCTGTGACGAAACTCCCGAGCTGATGCCTGCGCCGATCATGTTTGCACATCGGCTCGAGCGGGAACTCACCCGAATTCGAAAGAGCGGTAAAGTGGGTTGGCTCCGTCCCGATGCGAAGTCGCAAGTCTCGGTGATTTACGAGGATGGAAAGCCGATCGGGATTTCCTGCGTAGTCGTTTCAACACAGCATACCCGGGACGTGAAACACTCCGAAATCCGCAGCTTCGTAATCGAGGAAGTAATCAAGAAAGTTTTGCCTGCGGACATGCTCGGCGAACAAACACAATTTCTGGTCAATCCAACCGGCAATTTCGTCATTGGCGGCCCGCA
>JBKPMH010000069.1:0-17116 GCA_046732035.1 Verrucomicrobiota bacterium | reverse complement strand
ACCGGACACACCTTCGTGTATAACGCAGCTGTCCGTTATGCGAAGAAGCTGATCGATTCCGGCGAGCTCGGCGAGCTTCGCTACATCTACAGCCAGCGTTTGAACCTCGGGCGCATTCGTTCCGACATCGACGCCCTTTGGAACTTTGCCCCCCACGACATCAGCATCATTCAATATTGGCTTAGCAATCCGGAACCGATTTCCATCGGTCGTCAGGGAATGGCCTACATGCAGGAAGGCATTGATGACGTTGTTTTCCTTAACCTCGAATACCCCGGAAGGATTATCGCGAACATTCACGTTAGTTGGCTCGATCCACAGAAGGTGCGCAAGATGATCATTGTCGGTTCGCGCAAAATGGTGGTGTACGATGACATCGCGGAGAACAAGATCACCATCTTCGATAAGGGAATCGATCGCCGCGCGATTCTGGGGGAGAACATGGATTTCGATAATCCTCGGGTTGCGCAGTTCAACTATCGGAGCGGGGACATCCTGATACCAGAGGTAAAGTTTGCAGAGCCGGTACGAATCGAAGCTGAACATTTCCTCGATTGCATACGGAATTCGCGTGAACCACTCACCGGTCTGAGCCACGCGCGAACGGTTGTGTCAATCCTCGAACGCGCACGACCGCTCAACGGCCAGGTGGTCCATCAGAATTCCGCCATATGAATCCAGTCAGACGTCGCACAGTCGGGATCGTCGACGTGAAGTTCGGCGAAAACGTGACCGTGATAGAGCCGACAAATCTCTACGGTTGCGAGATCGCCGATGAAACTTTTATCGGACCCTTCGTAGAGATCCAAAAAGGAGCAACCATCGGTAAGCGCTGCCGGATTCAATCCCACTCTTTCATTTGCGAGTTGGTTAGGATAGGAGACGACTGCTTCATCTCCCATGGTGCGATGTTCATTAATGACCTGTTTGGTAACGGGGGTCCTGCCGGAAAGCCAGAACTCTGGCGTCCAACTAAAATTGGTAATCATGTTAGCATCGGGACAAATGCCACTATTCTCCCAGTCACGATATGTGACCAGGTCGTTATAGGAGCCGGTGCAGTTGTCACGAAAGATATTGCCTTGTCTGGCATCTACGCTGGCAACCCTGCCCGACTCCTTCGTCGACTCTAATTCACAGAGTTGATCCTAAGCCCGATTCCTGACCTCTGTTCCATGAAAATCCCCTTCGTTGATCTGCACGCGCAATATTTGTCGATCAAGGATGACATCGACGGCGCGATTGCAGAAGTCATTGCCGAGTCGGCATACATCCGCGGACGCCATGTGGACGCTTTCGAGCAAGCATGGGCGAGAACGCTTGGCGTGAAACATTGCGTCTCATGCGCGAACGGTACGGACGCTATCTACATAGCCTTGCGCGGCCTTGGGCTGAAATCCGGTGATGAAGTCATTACCTCAGCGCATTCCTGGATCTCAACATCCGAGACAATCACGCAGGCCGGTGGCCGCGTCGTTTTTTGCGATACCGAGGAAGACACGTTCACGATTGATCCCGCAGATATAGAACGAAAAATCACGCCTGCCACAGTAGGAATCGTCCCTGTTCATCTCTACGGACAGCCGGCCGACATGGACCGAATCATGGCCCTCGCCAGGAAACATAATTTATGGATCGTCGAAGACTGCGCCCAGGCGCATCTCGCCAGCTATAAGGGTCAGCTTGTAGGCACCTTTGGAAATGCTGCGACGTTCTCCTTTTACCCGGGTAAAAACCTGGGCGCCTACGGAGATGCAGGATGTATCGTGACCAATGACGATGGGCTAGCCGATTGGATGGCGACATTTGCTCGACACGGAGGTAAAGGCGATCACGTCATCGAAGGGATCAACAGCCGCATGGACGGGTTGCAAGCGGCAATACTCAACGCGAAACTTCCTCATCTACCCGCGTGGACGGCCGCACGACGTCGTGTTGCTACGTGCTACAATGAGCTTTTAGAAGAGGTGGGCGATGTAATTCCACCAAGCGTCAGGTCCGATCGCGAGCACGTGTATCATCTCTATGTCATTCGCACGGAAAACAGGGACGCCTTAAGGCAGCATCTCAGCCACGCAGAGGTCTCCACTGTTTTGAACTATCCGAAAGCGCTGCCATTTTACCCGGCCTATGCCTATCTCGGTCATAGTCCGAAAGATTTTCCAGCCGCTTACTTCAATCAAGCCCGTATCCTCTCGTTGCCGATCTATCCGGAAATGACAGAGGAAGCAGTCACGCATGTATGCGACATGGTCTCGCGTTTCTGGGGCTCGGAACCTTCGAAAGTAATTGAGCTGACGCGTGCGAATCTGGTCGCTATTGGACATCCAACAACCGCAGGCTAGGGATGACTCCGATTGCTATGGACAATAGTGTGGTGATTGTCGGTCTCGGCGAGGTGGGCAAGCCTTTGCTGGAGATTATGAAGAGTGGGTATCAAACATTTGGCGTAGATATCAATCAGCCTGCACCCATTTCTCAGTGCGACGTGATGCATATTTGTTTTCCATTCCACAACAGCAACTTCGTTGGGCAAGTAGTAGAATATATTCATCAGTACAGGCCGGCTTTGACCATAATCAATAGCACGGTTGCTCCGGGAACGACCCGTCGAGTTGCGCTTGAATCCGGAACCCCGGTTGTAAACAGCCCTGTTCGCGGCAAGCATGCCCGAATGCAGCAGGAAATGTTGCATTATACAAAGTTTGTCGGAGCCCTCGATGAGATGTCAGGTCAACGCGCGGTCGAACATTTCGAGAAAGTCGGGATGAAAACCAGGTTGCTGAGCTCGCCGGAGGCGACTGAAATCGCCAAGCTGACCGAAACAACTTACTTCGGGTTAATGATCGCATGGGCACAGGAAATCGAGCGCTATTGCACAAAAGTTGGAGCCAATTACGACGAAGTCGTGTCGTTCTACGACGAGATCAAATTCTTTCCGCCAGTGAAATATTTCCCTGGTGTAATTGGCGGCCACTGTGTAATGCCCAACATCGCTATCCTGCTTCAGCAATTTCAATCAGGACTTTTGAAGGCCATCGAGCAGTCGAATGAGCTTAAGAAAAGGGATTCAGGGTCTGACGAAGGATAGCCTGCCTGCCTGCCGTCTCTGGGGATTGACTATCGACCATTAACTCTCAGCTAACATCGAATGCTTATCATCAATGCTGACGATTATGGGCGCTCGGCCGCCGAGACTAATGCGGCCCTGAGATGTTACACATCGGGAAGCATCACATGCGTTAGCGCCATGACTTTCATGGCGGATTCCGAGCGTGCCGCGGAGTTGGCGAAAGAAAAACAGTTGGAGGTAGGTTTGCATCTTAACTTTACAGAAAAATTCACTGCTGCTCGGACCGCTTCAAAGCTTGCAGACTATCACGACAAAACAGCGGGATTTTTAACGCGGAATAAATACGCGCAAATTCTCTATAATCCCTTGTTGCGAAGCGCCTTTGCTTATTCGTTCGAGACGCAGCTCGAAGAGTTCACGCGCTTGTTTCAGAAAGCACCGTCACATGTCGATGGCCACCATCACATGCATTTGTGCGGAAACATGCTTTTGAGCAACCTGATTCCAAGTGGTGTGAGAGTTCGTCGCAACTTCTCTTTTGGCCCCGGTGAAAAAAACTGGTTCAACCGTACCTATCGGATACTGGTTGATCGCTGGCTCGCTCGAAAGTATCGGCTCACCGATTATTTCTTTGATCTGACACAGAGTCTTCGAGAGAACAAGATGGAGCGGGTGACGGCGTTGGCGGAGTCGCGCACGGTCGAACTCATGACGCACCCTGTATTCAGTTTCGAGTCAGACTATCTCACCGGCGATCAATTTCAGACAGCGCTGCAGCGCCTTAACATGGGTGCTTGTGCGCGGGTTTAATCGCATCGATTCGTCGCCCGTGTTCCGGTCTTTTGGATCCGAAAGCTGATACGTAACCGGTCTATTTGAGATTTATGCAACCGACTATCGCAGGCATTATCGGGTTACCGCCAACTATCTCGCTGTTCGCCACGATTATTTTCGTGTTTTTCCTTTTTCGCCGGGACATTCGGCAAAGACCGAATATAACCAGTGCGCTTTGGCTGCCACTTGTTTGGGTGCTGCTCATAGGGTCCAGGTCCCTCGTCCTGTGGCTTAACGCTTTCGGCATTATGAGCGCTGGTTCAGTGGAAGAGGGTAATCCGGTCGATGCTCTGATTTACCTCAGCTTAATCCTAATTGGGATTTACGTGCTCAACCAAAGAGGAGTCCGTCTTTCAGAAATCCTTCGGAACAATGGCTGGCTCATGTTATTCATCGCGTACTGTTTCGCTGCCATATTTTGGTCCGACTTCCCGTTCGTTGGTTTTAAGCGATGGATTAAGATTCTCGGACATCCGGTTATGGTGCTTATTCTTTTCACAGAGCCTGATCCGGAAGAAGCGCTGTCGAGGTTAGTGAAGAGATGCGCTTACATTTTACTTCCCTTTTCGATTTGCTTGATCAAGTATTATCCACATCTCGGGCGCGGATATGACGAGTTCGGTGGCGCGACAAACTGTGGTGTTACCCATGGCAAGAACCAGTTGGGAGCTCTTTGTTTGGTTCTCGGTTTCTTTTTGTTTTGGAATTGGCTGAAGACTTGGCACGCTGAAAAAGGCAAATCCAGGCGAGACGACCTTGTGTTGATTGGTGGTCTCTTGTTTATGATTGCCTGGCTTTTTTCGAAGGCACACAGCGCGACCTCCTTTATATCGTTTCTGATTGCGGTCGCGATAGTGTTGCTTGTTGGCTGCCGATGGGTCAGGAAGGACTTAATCGGCACATACGTTCTACTAACCGTAATTGCGATTGCCGTCGCTGATCTGCTTTTCGGAATTTTTGAGCACGTCGTTGCACTTACAGGACATGGTGCCACATTAATGGGTCGAGTCGAGCTCTGGCATCAGCTATTGGCTTACCACATCAATCCACTGTTTGGAGTGGGCTTTGAGAGTTTTTGGCTGGGCAACCGACTTGATTTCTTTCACGAGGGGCGACCCTGGACACCTAATGAGGCTCACAATGGCTACCTCGAAACGTATCTGAATCTCGGACTTGTGGGCGTATTCATTCTGACCGGACTGCTCCTCGCAACTTTCCGAAAGGTACGTCGCGAGCTGCTGCTGAATCCTGGGTGGGGCCGTTTTAGATTGGGGTTTCTTGTCGCAGTGGTGTTTTATAATTGGACAGAAGTTTCCTTTCGAGGGCTTAGTTTGGTTTGGTTCGCTTTCTATATCATCGCGATGGAATATCCAGCCCTGGGATTTGCCAAGGAGCCGCAGCTCGAGCAGGTAACCTCGGAAAAAGAAATGGAACGCAGCGAAGTTTATGTTTGAAAGATTCCAATTATTACTACGAGTAATGATAGGGGTGCTGGCGACTTTCGTTGTTACTCTTGGTCAGGCAGAATCTGCTATAGTTAACGCCAAAAGTGTCTCGCTTTCAGAGGTAGTTTCGGCTATCCGTCTAGCGCGCGAAGGCGATACAGTGGTTGTCCCCGCTGGAACTGCTAGTTGGGCTTCAACTCTCACTATAACAAAGGGTATTACCCTTCAAGGCGCAGGCGACGATAAAACCGTGATCCTTGACGACGTTGCAAGAACACCTTTGAATAAGGGTGGCGCAATCTTAATAGCTGATCTCAATCCCAAACAATCATTTCGTCTAACTGGAATCACCTTTCGAGCTGGTTCGTTAACGACAAGGGGCAATAACGGGGCCGTTCGAATCAGAGGAACTTGTTCAGCAGTCAGAATTGATCATTGTCATTTCGATAGTCTTCATCAGCTGTGCGTCCACACCTATGGATCCATCTTTGGAGTTATTGACCACTGTACATTTGACTGCACACGAGGGTCGTTAGCGATATTGGTGTGGCACGATACATGGGGAAACAAGGCCCATGGTGACGGCTCGTGGAATGACTTACCTTACTTTGGCAGCGAAAAATTTCTGTTTATCGAAGATAACACTTTTAACAATTTTGGCGCGAAGCAGACCAACGGCAATATCGACGCCAAGAACGGCGCAAGATATGTAGCTCGCTACAATAAATTTAACAATTGTATGCCAAACAGTCATGGCACCGAGGGGGGGCCGCAGACAGGTGTGAGAGCGATCGAGATTTATAACAACCGCTTTCATTGGACGTTCCACTCCACTGGGGGACAACTCCGGAGCGGGACTGCTCTGATTTACGACAATATATCGACTGGGATCGCTCCCGCTTACGCAAAGGTTCTCCAACAATACCGCATCATCACCAATGACGCTCCACTCGGGCCAGCCAGCGGCAGCAACGAATGGGACTTGAACGATACCGAGGGCAACGGCACAAATGCTCCGGGTCGCAGGCCGTTTGTTTACGCGAGTGGCACTGCTAGTCAAAGTGGACGACTATCACTAACGGTTAGTCCTTCGCCTAATTGGGCGCCGAACGAGTGGGTAAATTATGAGGTAACTAACTTAGACCAACACAAGAACGCCGGGTATCCCACTAGCTCCTACATTATATCGAACACCAGCGATACACTTAGGTTTGCTGCGGCGTCGCAGGGACCCAGCCTGGAATTTAAACCAGGAAATAGATTTCGAATCCACAAGCTTCTGGTTTCTGTTGATCAGCCCGGTCGCGGGAAGAGAGATTTGATTCGCAATTCTAAGGGTCTAACTGGTCCTCCAAAATGGTCGAACCAAATGTCTGAGCCAGTTTACGGTTGGAACAACAAGTATGTTGATAGCAATAAGATTGCCTCTCCGGTATATGTGCACTCCGTCGGCCCCACAATTCAAGAGAACCGGGACTTCTATAACCAAAGACCTTCGTTTGACGGAACGGCTGGCCTGGGAGTGGGCAAACTGGCTGACCGACCACAGACGTGCACACCCGGCGTCGCATATTGGGCTACAGACCAGGGCGAGTGGGACAGCACGCATGACGGCCCTGATGGACAGCTATATGTTTGCTCCGTGCCAAACACTTGGAAACTTTATTATAAACCGTACACATACCCGCACCCGTTGGTGAGCAGCATGCCCCCACAAGGCAACACGACAGGGAACGGACAAGGGACAACAGACGCCGCGTCGCGCTCCAACAAGTGAACTCGGACTACATCGCTTCCGTGGATGACCTGCTCCTGGTGACTGGATCCAACGGTTTTATCGGCGCAAAAGTTGTCGAAATTCTTCTGGAATACGGCTTTCGTAATCTTCGATGCTTCGTTCGCCCCTCGAGCCACCTTGCCAGACTTGAAGAGACGATCGGCCGATCCAATGGATCGGCGAAGGTGGAACTGATTGCAGGTGATCTCCTTTCACAGGAAGACTGCGCAAAGGCTGCGGAAGGCGTTTCGATCATTTACAATCTTGCCGCTGGATTTGATAAATCTTTCGCAGGAGCATTCATGACTTCGGCGTTAGGGACCCGCAATTTAGTTGAAGCCTTTCTTAAGGTAGGAAATCCCAAGCGGTTCGTGAACGTGAGTTCCTTTGCCGTCTATTCTAACCTCGGTTTGAAACGAGGGGCGCTCCTTGATGAGTCGTGCCCGTTGGAAGACTCGCCACAGGAACGATTTGATGCTTATGGGTTCGGAAAACTTAAACAGGAGGAAGTGGTAAAGGAGTATGGCAGCAAGTATGGTTTACCTTACGTGATCCTCAGGCCTGGATACGTCTTCGGACCTGGAAAACGAGAGCTAAGCGGACGTGTTGGAATCGATACGTTTGGGCTTTTTATTCAGATTAATGGCTCCAATGTGTTACCACTGACTTTCGTCGATAACTGTGCAGAAGCGATTGTTCTGGCGGGGCTCAGGCCCGGCGTCGAAAGGGAAGTTCTCAATGTTGTGGACGACGAGCTACTCTCCGGGAGCGAATTTCTAAAGACGTACAAGAAGAAGGTAAACCGATTTTCCGCCCGCATACCTTATGGGCTCGCGTACGTGTTATGCCTGATTTGGGAAAAACACTGCAGATGGTCAAAGAACCAGCTGCCTCCTGCCTTTAATCGCCGCCGATGTTCGGCTGAGTGGAAGGGCAACTGCTATTCAAATCAGAAGCTTCGGGAACGGCTGGGTTGGAAGCCAAGAGTTCCGATGAAACAGGCACTGCAGGCTTTCCTAAGCCAGTTCGAGAACGCATAACGAGGCTGAGCCCGTTAGACGTTGAAGCCAACCACCTATCACTGATCACGGTTCACGAATGTTAAAAATCGCCATAGTCGGTTGTGGAAAGGTCGCCGACCAGCATGTGGAAGCGATCCATCGCATCCCGGATTGCAAGATCGTGGGCGTTTGCGATCGGGAACCGCTCATGGCGAGGCAGCTTGGCGAACGTTTCCGCATTAGCAAATGCTTCTCGGATTTGCGAGAAATGCTGGAGACAACTACGCCGGACGTCGTTCATGTCACAACTCCGCCAAAAACCCATTATCCAATAGCTAGACAATGTCTCGAATGTGGATGCCATGTTTACCTGGAAAAACCGTTCGCCATTACGGCCGGCGAGGCAGCATCATTGGTGCAATTGGCTGAAGACCGTGGTTTAAAAATTACTGCCGGACATAATTATCAGTTTACGCTTGAGACGCTGGAAATGCGTCGACTGGTATCGGAAGGCTACCTCGGCGGAGCACCAATTCATCTGGAAAGCTATTGGTCCTACGACCTGGGAGGTTCAATGTATGCTGGAGCTTTCCTCGGCAGCCGCGCCCATTGGTTACGTGAGTTACCGGGACAACTGTTTCACAACATTATCAGCCATGGAATTGCGAAGCTCGCCGAATTCCTTGATGACGACGTTCAACTGATCGTGGCCACGGCACATCGAAGTCTACAACTCGGCAACGAAGGTGCGTCGGACTTAATGGATGAATTGAGAGTTCTCCTACAGGACAAGCACGGAACCACAGCAATGTTTTGCTTTTCTACTCAGTTCAAGCCAGCGTTGAACCAGCTGCGGATTTACGGCCCACGTAACTCACTAACGGTAGACATTCTTACCGGTACCCTGGTCAGGAGCGCAGGGGAATCATATAAAAGCTACCTCACTTACTTTATTCCACCGCTGAAGAACGCCCGTGAGTATCTTAGGAACGCCAGGGTCAACATAATGAATTTCGTCCGCCGGCGGCTGTATCAAGATTTTGGTATGAAGGAACTGATTGAGCGCTTCTATGATAGCATTCGTCTGGGCAAGCCGGTTCCAATTCCGTATCGGGAGATTATCCTGACAGCAAAGATTATGGATGAAGTCTTTGCTCAAATTTATCCCGCTCAGGCTAGAAGTCAGAAATCAGAAGTCACCGATCAGCGCCCGGCGCCTTGTAATCTTGTAACGGCTTAACACCGCAACAATCTGCGGCTACGCCCATGAAATACGTGCTCATTACTCCTGCGCGAAACGAAGAGCGCTTTATCACCAAAACGCTCGAAGCGATGCTCGCACAGACGCTATTGCCGCAGCGATGGGTGATCGTCAATGATGGTTCTACCGATCGCACAACGGAAATAGTGGAGACTTACGCGAAACAGCATCCGTGGATCGAATTAGTGCAGCGACCCCAACATGCCGATCGCAGCTTTGCGGGCAAAGTGCATGCTTTCAAGGCAGGACTGGAGCGGGTAAGCTCGCTCGATTTTGAAGTAATTGGAAATCTTGATGCCGACCTGTCCTTCGGACCCGATTACCTGGAGTTTCTGATCAGTAAATTCGCCAAAGATCCTAAGCTTGGTGTTGCGGGGACTCCATTCACTGAGGACGGTGGCTATGATTCGGCCACGGACAGCTTTGAAGGCGAGAATCACGTTGCCGGTGGCTGCCAACTCTTCCGCAGGCAGTGTTTTGAGGAGATCGGAGGCTATGTGCCGAATCGCGCCGGCGGGATTGACTGGATTGCAGTTACAACGGCACGAATGAAGGGATGGAAAACACGGTCGTTCCCTGAAAAACGATTTCATCACTACCGGACGCTTGGCACAGCAGAAAGAAGCAACTGGGCAGCAAGCTTTTCGTACGGTGAAAAGGATTATTATCTTGGCGGTTCTCCGATCTGGCAGCTGTTTCGTGTCGTTTATAGATCAACAAAGCAGCCGGTCGAAGGTGTTGCCTTGCTTGCTGGCTACTGCTCGGCGGCCATACGGCGAACTAAGCGCGCTGTAAGCCCCCAGTTAATGCGTTTTCACCGACGCGAACAAATGAAAAAACTGAGAGCGATTTGTCAGACGCTTCTAAGATTCAAGAAAGTGGACAGCTTTAGACTCGCAATCGAGCGGCAGTGAATCTCAACAATAGGCCCCAAATGGTGGCCTCTCTTATAGCCAAATGATTGCAGAACGGACACACGCAGACCACGAGCGAGTTAACCAAGTTTTACACGACTTCACGGAATGGCTCGCGCAACACGGTGAAACGTCGCGTGATCACCAGACATTTTTTGCAGGAGCAGTCGGGCGGACGGCCAAAACGCTATATTACAATCACAAGCTCCTTGGTACGGCAGCGGTTGCGCCAATGATCTTTCTTGAGGCGTTCGTTCCGTCCGCGCGACGTTTTTTTCATCGGCCGACAAGATTTCCGATCGCCGACGCCCACTATGCCATGGGTTTCGCCTTCCTTTTTCAAGCTACCAACGATGAGGTGTATTTGCGTAGGGCGATCCATTTTCTTGAAGAACTCAAGAAGAGCCGATCTCCGGGGTTTGCCGAATTCTGCTGGGGCTATCCCTATGATTGGGTCACTCGAAACGGCACAATTAAAACGCAGACCCCATTGATCACATCAACGCCCTATGCTTACGAGGCTTTTTTCCAAGTATATCAAATCCTCGAATCAGAGGACAGAGGACGGAGGACAGAGGAGAGACAGGGTTTACTTGCCGAGTATCGGCAAATTATAGAATCAGTTGCACGCCATGCTGCGTTTGACATCAAGGATTTCCCTGTGTCGGAAAACGCCAGCAGTTGTTCCTACACACCTTTCGACAAAGGAGGCGTCATCAATGCTGCGGCTTATCGATCATTTCTGCTTACAAGCGCCTCGCAAATTTTTAACGAAGAAGAGTATTGGTTAACTGCGGAACGGAACCTGAACTTTGTCCTCGATAATCAGAACCCCGATGGCTCCTGGTATTATGCTGTGGACGGAGTTCGAGATTTTGTTGACCATTATCACACATGTTTTGTCATGAAAGCGCTCGCCAAGATCCACGCTCTTACCGGTCATGCGCCGACACTTAAGGCACTCGGTCAAGGCGTAAGTTACTATGTGAGCAATCTGTTCGACGCGGACGGTCTGCCAAAACCGTTCTCACGAGCGCCACGCCTGACCGTTTACAAGCGTGAACTGTACGATTATGCAGAGTGCATTAACCTCTGTCTGCTTTTGCGCGATCGCTTTCCCATATTGGAGAAGATCTTGGAGAAAGCTACGGCCCACATTTTGGAAGCGTGGATCAAACCCGACGGATCGTTTCGCTCCCGCAAACTATATCTGGGTTGGGACAATGTCCCCATGCACCGCTGGGGCCAGGCTCAGATGTTTCGAAGCCTCGCCTTTTACTTACATGAAGCAGGCCCGGTCGACGAGAGAGACTCGCGCGCTAGTAAACTTCCGGTGAATCAACCTTCTACTCTCCCTCCTAACCCCTCTAAAACATGTGCGGCATAACAGGTCAGTTTAACTTCCAGCGACGCGAACCGGTCGAGCGGGACACGATCGTACGGATGACGCGCTCGATCGCGCATCGTGGACCGGATGACGAAGGATTTTTTATTGCCGGTCCAGTTGGGTTGGGGTTTCGGCGCCTGTCGATCATCGACCTGGCCGGCGGTCACCAGCCGATGTCGGATGCTCAGGAAACTGTGTGGATCGTCTTCAATGGCGAGATTTATAACTACAAGGAGTTACGAGCAGAGCTGCAAGCGAAAGGTCATCAGTTCAGAACCAATTCGGACACGGAAGTAATCATCCACGGCTATAAAGAGTGGAGCACAGACGTCTTCAATCATCTAAATGGCATGTTTGGCCTCGCGATCTGGGACGTGCGTAAGCAGCGACTCGTTGTGGCGCGTGACGCCATGGGTATCAAGCTTATCTATTACAAAATCGATAATGGACAATTGACTTTCGGATCCGAGGTTCGCCCGGTTATTGCTGCGGACCAGTGCGAACCAAACGTCGACCCGGCTGCGCTTAATCTCTTCCTTCGGTTTCGGTATACGCCCTCTCCGCTAACCATATTCAGTGGAATTCGGAAACTCGCGCCGGGAACCATGTTAGTCATCGAGAATGGCGAGGCTCGAGAGAAGCGGTGGTATAGCTACACCCGCGTCCCATTTTTAGATGGGAAAAAAGAGAAACAAGCCGAGCGTGAACTTTTGGAATTATACCAAGGCGCAGTCCGGCGCCACCTGCTGAGCGATGTGCCAGTGGGCATCCTGCTCAGTGGTGGACTTGATTCGGGTCTTCTCCTGGCGTTGATGAACGAACAGGGCGGTCCATGGCCGGCATACACCATCGGTTACGGAGATAGCTTCGAAGATGATGAGCTGGCCGATGCTGCAGAGACTGCCGCAGTGCTGGGCGCGCGGCATGTGGCCGTAAAGCTTGACCGCGACGAGTTCGAGAAATCCCTGCCCAAGATTGTGGAATGTCTGGAGGAACCAATTGCTGCGTCCTCCATTGTCCCGATGTACTTTGTGGCCCAGCGTGCGCGACAGGATGTGAAGGTGGCACTTATTGGCCAGGGCCCTGACGAGCTTTTTGGAGGATATAAGAGACATGTGGGAGTTCATTACGGCGAATGGTGGCGGCGCCTGCCAACGAGATTCCGCTCAGCGGTCGGAGTGGCAGTCAATGGACTTCCGCGCAATGAAATGTTGAAGCGCGGCGTGGCTTCGCTGGGGACGGAGGACCGATTAAAGCGGTATCAGGATGTTTTTTCGCTTGTACCAGGCAAAACGATTGATGGATTGTTCCAGAACGATCTCCTGCCAAATGGACAAGGCTGTGAGCTGGCGGATTACTGGCGCGGACTCATTCCGCAAATGGTCCACACTGATGAGCTAGGCGGCTTCCAGCTTCTTGAAATTCGCTCCTCGCTACCGGACGAGCTTCTCATGTATGCGGATAAGTTATCGATGGCCCACAGCCTCGAAGTGCGCGTTCCATATCTCGATCGAACGATAGTGGAGTACGTCCAGCGGCTGGGCTCACATTTTAAAATCCGCAACGGTAGTCGTAAGTGGCTCCATCGGCGCGTCTGTGAGAGTTACCTGCCGCAGCGTATACTGAAACGCAAGAAACGCGGCTTCGCGGTCAACGTGGTAGACCAATGGTTTCGCTCCTCCATTAATGGCAAACTGCCCGAATTGCTTCTGGACACTAATTCTTTGATGTTTCAGTTACTTAAACCCGAGCCGGTGCGAAAACTACTTGAAGCTCATCAGTCTAGCCGGCAAGATAATCACAAGCTTCTGTTTAGCCTTGTCATGTTCGAACAATGGCTGCGCGGAATTCGATCGGGACAGGGATCTTACGGACGAGATCTGTTAGTAAAAGCGTAGCCCAAAGCCCAGCTCGGCTGTGAGGTCCGTGCAAGTCCGACAGTCCATTCTAAAAACATCCCTTAAGATATGAATGAAGCGATATATCAGGAAACAATCCGTTGGAAAGGTGTGCCTATTAGTGTCGAGGCCGCCCGGGCTGAGAACAAAGCTTTTGTGATCTCAGGACGTTTTATCAAAACAGCTGCACTCAAGAACGAGTGGCAACAGGACATCGAAAACCCGCAGGAGGTAATTCAGAAATTTAAAGCTTCTCCAGCGTCGATAGATCTCCTGAGGTTCTGGCAGCGCATTCCGGAAAGCACACCCAAGTATGGGTATTACCATGAATGGCGAGAGGTTGCAGCGATACCCGTAAGTAGCTTCGAGCACTGGTGGCAGAAACAAATTAGCAGTAAAACTCGAAACATGGTCCGAAAATCTGAGAAAATGGGCGTCAGAATTGAGGAGGTCGAGCTAAGCGACGAATTCGTACGCGGGATAACGTCTATTTTTAATCAATCCCCCGTGCGACGCGGTAAACGTTTCTGGCATTATGGAAGAAGTTTCGAAAGTGTTAAAGAAGGTCTGGCTGCAGACTCACAAGAAGCAATATTCATCGCGGCCTACCTTGAGGATGAACTGATCGGTTTTGTCAAGCTCTTGCTGGCCGACAGATACGCAATGATCGTGTTAATTTTGGACAAGACGACCCATCGAGACAAGGCTCCGATGAATGGTATGATTGCTAAAGCGGTGCAAATCTGTGCTGAGCGTCGTATCTCATTTCTCGCCTACACTCTATGGCGAAAGGGAGACCATGGCGACTTTCAGAAGCGCAATGGCTTCACGAAAATTCGTGTTCCTGAATACTTCGAGCCTCTAACCCTGAAGGGTGCAATTGCTCTGAGACTAGGCGTCCATAAGGGCCTCAGACCCCTGGTGCCGAAAAGAGTTATGAGATGGCTATTGGAGTTGAGAGCCAAATGGTACGCGTTCAGATACGCGCAAAAAGGTGCCTAAGCCGTTGTGAAGCCGCCCATATTTATCATTGGCCCGCATCGGAGCGGTAGTACGCTTTGGCATAACCTTATCGCTATGTGTCCAAGCGTAATGAGACTGACGGATCCTCGATTTCTCAGCGACTGGAGGCACAAAGACTTCCGTTATTTTCTGAGCACCCAGGTGGGCGATCTGGCGAACGAACAAAACGTTGACAAACTGGTTGAGCTTGCTTTTTCCAAAAAGGAGTTTCCCGGGTTAAACGGCACTTTCTGGAGATTCAAAAACATTCAGGCGGTGAACAACCCTGGATTGAAAAGTGAGATCTCTCGCCAAATCAAAGAATCGGACAGGAGTCTTGGCGCAATCGCCCGAATCATTATCTCGGAGATCACACGCTTCAGCGGTTGTGAACGAGCTTGTGTGAAATTTCCTGTTGATGTTGGACATATTCCCGAATTGTTGCAGTGGTTCCCAGACTGTAAAATCATCCACATTACACGGGACCCGAGAGCAGTTGCCATGTCAAAGACCAACGATCCTTCGGGCACAGCGATCAAGGTATTGCAGCATCCGCGGCTTGCCTGGTTAATTCGGAAACTAAGCGTATGGTTTGTTATTACCCAATATCGGCGGACGGCGCGGGTGCATCGACGGTTCCGGCATCTTGGCAACAACTACAAGCTGTTTCGATACGAAGATCTGTTGGCGGAACCGGAGAAGACGGTACGAAACCTTTGCAACTTCATAGATGTTGAATTCACCCAGAACTTGCTTCATCCGGAGGCAGGACGACATGAGCATCAACCGTCGAGTCTGACTGGTAAGCAAAATAAGGCTTTCGATGCGAGTGCCGCCGTGCGATGGCAAGCGTTAATTCCGCCTTTCGACAAATGGCTGATTACAATACTAACGAAACGAAGCATGAGAATTTTGGGCTACGACCCTGGCAGCCATCCTATTTTTCGTCCTGATCGGCGATCTTTGTCCAGTGTTTTCGCGCAAACGGTCTGACGGTGTTGGAAATTTCACCGGGGCCGTGGAGCACTCGCTGAAAAGCAGCTAATGGAAGACACAACCGATTGGAAGCAATTTTGGGAAGAGCGATCGCAGAGCGCTGGTTCAGATTTTGCCTTTGATCATGGGCCTAATCCGGGAGCCGAAATCGAAGAGCTTGCAAAGCGGGAGCTACTTAACTTCATCGATCCAAAGCCCCATGAAACACTTTTCGACGCCGGCTGCGGAACCGGGGGCAATATGCTCCTACTGCATTACAAGGTTAAAAGCATCGTCGGAATGGATTACTCTCAGGGCGCTGTCGAGCGTTGTCAGCGGCGCATTAACTCGACCGGGCTTTCGAATGCGACTGTCATACGGGGCAGTATCACCCAGATACCGTTATCCGACTGCTCGATCGATAAGCTTCTTTGCTTGAGTGTGCTTCAGTATTTGGATGACGCCGAAGTGCGCAAGTCTCTTCAAGAGTTTCGCCGGGTCCTTAAAGATGGAGGAATTGTTATCCTTCATGTAAAGAACATCTTTTCTCTTTACCTGGGAACTTTGTGGATGGCGAAACGCGTAAAATTGTTGTTTGGAATAAGATCAAAGCTGGAACACTATCGTTCCTACCGCTGGTACTTGCGTGAGCTGAAGTCGCTCGGGTTTGCCGTAACGGCGTATTATTCGTCTGATTTGTTTGCAATTGAAGGGATGCCAACGCGCATTGTTCGATTTTTGCGAAAGGTCGAGCTCAGGTATCGGAATAAGTTCCCGCTTCGGCTTAGCTTTCTGCGACAGCACGGATCGGAATTGCACATCAAAGCGCAGCTTGTTCGGTAGCGTAGGCGCCACAAACGTCCACCAATATGCCTGGGATAACAGGAATAATTAGTCAGCGTCCTTTTGAGGAAGCGGAACGAGATTTGGCACGCATGGTTTCTGCGATGCGCCACGAATCTAATTATCACCTAGGTCAATTTGTGAGTCGCGAGCTTGGACTGTACGTGGGCTGGGTGAATCGACCCAGCACGTCTTCTGACTGCGTGCCAGTGATCAGCCGAAACGAAGATGTTGTCTTGATCTTCCATGGCGAAAACTATCCATCTAACAATGGTTCTTATCGAACTGCCACTGCATCCAGCGTTACCAAAGCGGGGGATGATCATTATCTGCTGCGACTGTACGAGAAAATTGGAGAGGATTTCGTTAGCCATTTGAATGGATGGTTTTCCGGCATTGTTGTTGACCTTCGGCAAAGAAAGATCTTTCTATTTAATGATCGATATGGAATGAGCCGGGTTTATCTGCACCACGGTAAAGACGCCTTTCTTTTTGGGTCGGAAGCAAAATCGCTGCTTAAGGTCAGGCCAGAACTACGAGCTATTGATCCTGAAGGATTGGCACAGTTCCTGCGCTGCAACTGTGTCATGGAAAATAGAACGTTGTTCAAAGACATCGCTCTGCTTCCGGGCGCATCGCTGTGGTCATTTGACGGCCAGAATGTCAAGAAACGGTCTTATTTTGATTTCATAGAGTGGGAGCAACA
>JBKPMH010000068.1:0-4209 GCA_046732035.1 Verrucomicrobiota bacterium | reverse complement strand
GCGGCGCGTATGGATGCGCATAAAGAAAATCAGCGTCGAACGCGAGAATAACTTTTGCCTTGGAAAAATCGCAGATCTCTTCCTTCGTCTTAAAATTATCGGGATTCAGCGGATCCCAAATAGACCAGCGCGCGGCCGGAAATCTTTGCACAACCTCGGCCAATTGAACCAGGAGGGTCGGCGACGTGATCGACTCGGTGAGGATTCGGAGTGTCGCGCCTCCAGCCGGTTTCACAGACTCGAGTGCGATGTTCAACGCGTTCCAGAAATCATCGAGTGCCCTGATCGCTCCGGCCGTAGTAACCGTCTGAGCCCGATCCGGGTCGTAAAGATCGAGAACGTCGGCCTGCGCCCAGACACTTGTTGCACCGAGGCTCGCGGGATGAGTGGGGTTGCCTTCGACTTTTGTGGGACGCCCTTCGTAACTTGTCACCAACAATCCCTGGCCGAAACCGTTGTATTGCGTCGCCGTGGCAAATCGAAGTGGTTTGCCAGGGATCACGGTTTCGGGCTGTTCGACGTAAGGGACGATTTTTTCGAGCGGCTGTTTCGTGCAGGCACCTAGCCCCGCCAGCGCGAGCGTCGCTCCGCTAAGGCGGAGGAAGTCTCGTCGGCTGAGGCCCGCGTCCCATTCGCTGGCACCGGGCGCAAATTCGTCGGACTGATGTGTGTCAGTTCTCATCGGTGACACGTGCCGCAATTCGTTAGGCGCCCAGTCGTATCGATGTGATACTCGGTCACCAGTTTCGCTCCCATGGCGTGTTGATTTGGCGAAGGTTGCCACGCCATATCGAAAACTTTATCGCGCGGGCGGATATATTTTTGAGGGTCGCGGTGGCAATCGAGACACCATTTCATATAGAGCGTTTGCGTTTTTCGGGTGAGCGGCATTTGATCGATGCGTCCGTGGCAGGTCGAACAACCGATGCCCTTCGCGACGTGAATGCTGTGATTGAAATAGACGTAGCCGGGCAGATCGTGAACGCGATTCCATTTCAGGGGCGTGCTTGAAGAAAGACTCTGCCTGACTGCTGCTAATACTGGCGCATCGCTGAAGATCTGCGAATGGCAGGTCATGCAGGTTTGAGTGGATGGCAATCCTGCAAACGCCGATTTTTCGACGGAGGTATGACAATAACGGCAATCGATTCCGTCATCACCGACGTGATGTTTATGGCTGAACGGGACCGGTTGATCAAACGGAACACCTACGTAGGTGGTATACGGTGACCAATAAATCGTCGAAGTAGCCCAGCCTGCTCCACAAACTAAAATTACCACCCCGACGATTATCACGCGGGAATGCACGTTCGCGCGGGGCGAGAAAAGCTGGGCCATTGAAAGCTAAGGTTTTGTCTCCCAAATAAATCGGGCACGGAACCGACCCGGGACGCCTCGCATCACGCGCTCACTTCCGTGCGCTGGCATTTCGAACTGCTTGATTAACGTCGGATTTTGAATCTCAGCGCCGAGTCCGGGTTACGCGCAAATCTGAAACCAGCGAGTGCCTGCGGATCGGCACCTTTTGTGAGCATCAATACCTGAAAAGCGCGGCCAAGCATCTCGGGATGCAACAAGGTTTGAAGCGCGCGCTTCATCTTGCGATCGGCATCAGCGGTTTTGGATGTTGCCTGCACAAGATCCGGCCAGGTCGAAATGAGACCCGTGAGGAAGTGATGTTGATCTGCAAATCCTCCAATATGCAGCCCGTCTGCCTTAGCACGAGCAACAATGCTTGGCCAATCGACGTGCATGGTGATGTCCGCGTGACCGATTTGTTTGAATGGCGAATCGAGATGGCGATGCTGAGCGCGGACCTGAATTTCTCCGTGAAAATCATCGCTGAACTGGCCGTAGTCGATCGCGATCACGTTGCCTCGCTTCAGGGTTGCAGCCACCTGATCGATCCAATCCAGCGCCACCTGGTTAGACGCTGCGTTCGATGACGGCTGCTCAATGAACGCGAATTTCCCACCTTGAACGCCGACAAGCTTTTCCATTCCGCGGTAGACCAAGCGCACTGGCATGGCGTCCAGTAATTCATTTGAAAAATGAACGCCTGTGAACGGCTCAAGCGAATTGCGCCATTCAACCTTGTTTCGAAACGGTTCCAGCGTCCTTAATTGGCGCTCTCGCAAAACCGGAAATGGCTCGATAATTCGATACTGCAACGCTTCGAAAAATTCCGGTGCGCGTAATCGCGCGGATTGGAGAACGTCGCGCGCAAACTGGCCATCGTGTGCGCCCTGCTCAACAATGACGAAATTGTCGATTTCGCCGAGTTGCTGCCAAATCTCAGCGAATTGTGCCGTCATCAGTTGGCCAAAAAGCTGCCCGACGCTGACGTTAGTGAAATAATCGCCTTGCCGGCCAATCGCGCAGCGACCAGAGGAATAATATCCGTGCTGCGGATGATAAAGCGCCTGTTCCATGAACCAGGCGAACGAGACGGGGCCGCGTGTTTCAATTTCGGCGCGGATCAGGCTAATTAAGGCAGGATTCCCGTTCGTTTCGTTCAACAGCCAAAGCTCAATCTTTCAGCCCTAATTCTCAAACGCGCTCTCAGGCTCATTGGGCATTGAGCGTTGGGCGTTTGGGCGTAACTTGGGCGACTTAGTCCTTCGTAAAGCTTGAGACCGACTGCCACATATCTGAGGCCTCCCCCGGGCTATCGCTTTCGGCCACCTTGGTATTTCAGACCGTGGTTTTACGTGCCCATTGCGCTGATTGCGATTCTCGTGATTGTCTTGGGAGTTTACATTTCCAGTCTTGCTGCCGATCTCAAAGCGCAGGCCAAAGCGTTCGATCTGAGCAAGCTCGAACAGATGGAATCCGCGAGTGTGATCCTCGATCGCAACGGGAAGATTTTCGGTCAAATCTACGTTGAGAATCGCGAGACGGTGCCGTACGACCAGTTGCCTCCTGATCTTATTAACGCGGTTATTGCCGTTGAGGATGCAAAGTTTTATCAGCATCACGGCTATGATTTGTTCGGCATCATTCGCGCCGCGCTGAAGAATTTAACCGCTGGCCATGTGCGCCAGGGCGCCAGCACGATCACGCAGCAACTGGCGCGGAATAGTTTTTCGCTGAAACAAAAAACGTTTCGCCGCAAGCTGCTCGAGATTTTCCTGGCACAACGCATTGAGGACAACTTCAGCAAACAGAAAATCATGGAGTTGTATCTGAACCGGATCTATTTCGGCGGCGGTCTGTACGGAGCGGAAGCAGCATCGCGAGGTTACTTTGGCAAGCCGGCGCGCGAAATGTCGCTGGCAGAATGCGCCACGCTCGCCGGTCTGATCAAGAGCCCAAACAGGCTGTCGCCATGGAGCGATCGCGCGAACTCGCGCGATGCGCGCGACTATGCGCTCGACCGGATGCGCGATCTACGGTTCATCAGCCGAGAACAATACACGAACGCACGAGGTCAGGAGATCGTGGTAAGCAGCCGGCAAAACGCTCAGGGCCAGACTTACGCAGTCGATTACATTCGACAGCAGGTCATCGCGGCGGTCGGATGGGACCGCGCCATTAACGAAGGCTATCGAATCAAGACGACAATCGATGTCGATCTTCAAAAGGCTGCCGAAGATTCGCTGCGAAGCAATCTCGAGCGAATCGAGCAGCGTCCCGATTACAATCACCAGACCTACGCCCAGTATGCGGCATCGTTTCGGAAGGCCAAGTCGAACGGCACAATGTCTGATCAGCCTGCGCCTGAATATCTCCAGGGCGCAATCATCGGTCTCGATAACACGACGGGCGACATCATGGTGCTGGTTGGCGGACGCGATTTTGAGCACAACCAATACGATCGCGCGTTACAAGCTCGCCGGCCCACAGGCACTGCGATGTTGCCGTTTGTTTATGCGGCTGCCTTTGAGAAAGGAATGTACCCCGGGTCGGTGGTAGAAGACTCACCGTTGGATAACCGGGCGGTAATGATCGGTGGAACCACGGGAATTCTTGGCGAATGGGGCCCCGAAAGCGCCGACAACACTTACGAAGGTGCGATGACGGCCAGACAGGCTCTCCTCAAATCGAAAGATGGCGCAACCGTCCGCATTGGAATGGACGCGGGAATCGATGCGGTGCTGCAGCTTTGTGCCGCCGCCGGCATTCATTCGCCGCTTCGGCCGTATCCAGCGACGTTTCTGGGGACGAGCGAGATCACTTTAGCCGAGCTGGCCCTGGCGTACACGGTAT
>JBKPMH010000067.1:0-11325 GCA_046732035.1 Verrucomicrobiota bacterium | reverse complement strand
CACCGAAGGAGTAGTGGTTGGCGTAACTGTCGGACTGGGTGTAGGTCCGCCAGTTGGCGAGACTCGCACGTAATAGACATCTTGTTCGTGCCCTCCAACGGCCTGGGGGTTTTCATTAAAAGTCGCCGCATACGCTACGCTCCCCCCGTTATTGTCCGATACAATCGTGATGTAATCCCCGATCTTCTCATTCTGGGGAAACCCTGCTTGAGGATTGAAGGTATTGCTCACCTGGATGTTAGGCGCCCACGTCGCACCACCATCAGTGCTAAATGAATAGAATAGCTGCGAGTCGATGTTGTTAGGCGCGTTTCGCGTATCGTACCAAACCACATCAATTCGTCCGTTGGGCGCTACCGAAAGCGTGCCAAAAAAGTGCCACTTATTAGGATTAACCGGATCGTCGTTGACCCTATGCGGTGCGCTAAAGGTCAGACCACCATCTGTGCTACGGGAGAACATCACATCAGTGCCGCTACTAAAGTCCGGTGTGGTGCTGGCAAGCATGTAAACATTATTGTTTGTCCCAGTCCGATCGACCGCGATGAATGTCTGCCCACAAAGGCCTATCCCATTTATGCCACCCTGAATAAGAAACCCACCCAGGTTAACTACAGTGTTTTGGTCGAACGTTGGTGTCTGGCCTCCATTCTGGGCGTTGGACGAGCGAAGGCACCTAAACTGACCGTTCGAGTCGGAGCCGCCGATGAACAGGTTGCCATTGTTGTCGACGTCCAGCGCTCCTGTGTCGGTGTCGTTTGGAAGAAAAATGGGACTCTGCCACGTGATTCCCGCGTCCGTGGACCGACTGAATTCGCCAGCGTCGCAAGGGAAGAAACCGCTCCAAAACTGGTACTGGAATCCATGCCCCGGGCCCCCGGTCTTATCGATGGTGAACCATTCCTTGTCACCTCCATGGCCCGGACCGCCTTGAGTCCATGATTGGCCACCATTGGTTGAATTCCACACATCGTCGCAGAAATCATCCCCTCGAAGGCTGAGATAGAAAAACTTTCCGGCCTCATCGGCGTGCGTTACCGGATCGCTGCGAAAAACTCCGGGTTCCAATACGCCAGGGAAGGTCCAATGAATGCCACCATCAGTGCTATAACCCCAGCCCGACTCGCGGTGATCTGAAAGGATGGTGTCAAACTGCCTCCAGCCGATCACCATTTTGTTGGCATCTGTCGGATCAACCGAAATTGCCGGCTCATTCGCGGCGTCGCCAAGAACGTTGTTACCGCTGCCATCGACATTTACCTGGTGGCTGGTGAACGCGCCGAATTGCGAGACCTTGCCGGGTGAGGTCTCGATTCTCGGAAGGGGGACAGATGGTATGTTTTTCGATGTTTCCAGCGGGTCGTTCAGCGGCAGCCTGCGAATAGGCGCCAGCGTTTGAGCGGAGGCAATGGAGTACGCGCAAAGCAGAACCAGGCAAGTCAATAGGCCGAATGAAACTGTGGAGCGATTCATATCAGTTGTATCGTTGGAATGTTGAAGAATTAGAGCATCGAATTTGTCGCAGTTCGGAAATTCCGAACCGCTTGGCTCGCGCTCTACTCGTCCACAAGCGCAAAGTTGTCGAGAATTATCTCTGAAATAGTTGGTAACGGAATTGACACTAATCATTCCGAAGCGCGCAAACTGCGCATTCTTCAGCCCAACGGGCAATTCTCGCACGCTGTCCTCACAATTCGAAAAGGACGCACATCGCGTGCCGTCCCCACATCTGACCTCACGGCCTCGGTCGTGGAGTCGGGCGCGCTCGCGGGGTGGGCACACTTCTCGGCGTTGGTGTAGGTCGTGCCGTAGCTGTGGCTGTCGCGGTCGCCGTTGGAGTAGGAGTAGCCGGTGGTGTCGCTGTAGGCGACGGAGTTATTGTCGGCGTAGGTGTAGTTGTCGGTGTTACTGACGGTGACCCTGTTGGCGTCGGTGTTGGAGTGGCCGCTTGGCCGCCCGGGAAGACTCGGACGTAATAAACATCCTCTTCGTGCTGTCCTCGGTTCGGATTAAAGTTAAATGTGGCCGAATAGGCAACATTCCCTCCCGTATCATCCGAGACGATGGTGATGTAGTCACCTATCTTTTGCTGGTTCGGATAGCCCTCGAATGGATTAAACGCATTACTCACCGCAACGTTAGGAGCCCAGGTGATGCCAGTGTCCGTGCTAAAAGAATAGAACAACTGCGAGTCTGTGTTATTAGGCGCATTGCGCGTGTCATACCACACAGCATCCAGACGACCATTGGGTGCTACTGCAAAAGTACCAAACCAGTGCCACTTGCTGGGATTAACCGGATCATCATTGACCTTGACGGGTGAACTAAATGTTGCACCGCCGTCCGTGCTGCGCGCGAACATCACGTCGGTTGTGCTTCGCCCCGGAGGGATCACGCTGGCGAGCATGTAGATATTATCGTTCGTCGGCCCGCCGGAACGATCAACTGCCAGGAACAACATTCCAGTCAGTCCTACTCCGTTGATACCTCCGCTGCCGAGGTCGCCACCAAGGTTTACAGCAGTTACCTGATCAAAACTCGGCGTCTGACCTCCGAACTGTGCGTTGCTCGAACGCACGCAGTAAAAGGTGCTGCCTTCGCCGCCGACGAAAACATTGCCGTTCGTATCCACATCCAGGGTGCCGTATACCGGCCCTTGGGGAATCTCGATCGGCGACTGCCAAGTCACCCCGCCATCCGTGGAGCGTTGGAATTCCACGAAGAAGTTATTATCGCAATTGATTCCATCGTCCGCCTGATATTGAAAGCCGTGACCCGGGCCACCGGTCTTGTCGATAGTTAGCCATTGCTTATCGCCTCCTCCCGCTCCCTGGTCCGGTGACCGTTCCACCCACGACTGACCGCCGTTTGTGGAGCCCCACAGATCGTCGCAAAAAAACGACTGATTAACGTCCGATCGGAGACTGAGATAAAAGAAATTGCCCAATTCATCGGCGTGTGTCACTGGGTCGCTGCGGAACACGTTATCTTGCAAAACTCCAGGAAACGTCCATGTAAGACCGGCGTCAGAGGTATAACCCCAGCCCCCCTGTCGGAAGTTGGAGTTGACGTCATTGAACTGTCTCCAACCGATCGTCATCTTATTTCCGTTTGTCGGGTCAACGGAAATCGTGCATTCATTGGCAGCGTCCCCGACAATATTATTGCCGCTGGCGTCCACATTCACCTGCTGACTGATGAAGGCGCCATGGACAGAGATCATTCGGGGTGAGGTCTCGACTTTCCGAGGCGGCGCCGGCGGATTGTCATACTTTTCCAGCGCCTCGCCGCGAGGCGCCTTTCGTGTGGGCGCCAGCTGCGCCGAAGCAGCGGTTATCGCACCAAACAAGGCCAGGCAAATCAACAGGATTAGTGAAACTGTGGAGCGTCTCATTTCAGTAATGTGTTTAGAAGTTGGATTGAAGAATCAGCGTGAGGCTCAGAATCTCAATCGGTTCGGGTGGCGCTTTTCCTAATCGCGAACCGCAATCTTGTCGAGCGATATCTGGAGAATTTCGGCTGCAGGGCGAACTCCTACAGCTGACACGCAGTGCGCCTCTCACGGTTTCAGCCGCCTTGGATCCGCCGATCGCTTTTAAGTCTAATTACCCCCTTCGCGCGAGCTACTCCGAAATTCTTCACGAGCAGGCGAGCAGGCGATCTGGGAACGGGCCGTTAGGGTCTCGGTCGCGGAGTTGGACGACCTCTTGGCAATGGCCTACTTCTCGGAGTTGGCGTTGGCCTTACTGTTGCCGTAGGAGTCGCGCTCGGAGTAGGTGTTGGCGTAGCTGTAGGTGTAGGTGTGATTGACGGAGTTGGGGTAACCGGTGGTGTGGCGCTCGGTGACACGGTGGGGGTTGGAGTGGGCGTGGAAAGGGTTCCTCCAGGAAATACCCTAACATAGTAAACGTCTTCTTCGTGCTGCCCACGGTTTGGATTGAAGTTGAAAGTGGCCGAGTAAGCCACGTTGCTCCCAGTTTCGTCGGACACCATGGTAATGTAATCGCCTATCTTGCTCTGATTCGGATAGCCCTCGAAAGGATTAAACGCCTCACTCACCGCGACGTTTGGCGACCAGGTAACCCCTGCGTCCGTGCTAAAGGAATAAAAAAGTTGAGAGTCCGTGTTATTCGCCGCATTTCGCGTGTCATACCAGACCGCGTCGAGCCGTCCGTTAGACGCGACCGAAAATGTTCCAAACCAATGCCATTTGCTGGGATTAACCGGGTCGTCATTAATCTTTTGCGGCGCGCTGAAAGTTGCCCCGTCGTCCGTGCTGCGAACAAACATCACGTCGGTTGTGCTTCGTCCGGGAGGCACCACACTGGCCAGCATGTAAATGTTGTTGTTCGTCGGACCGCCGGAATGATCAATTGCCAGGAACAACATTCCATCCAGTCCTGCCGGATTAATCCCGCCACCAGATAGCTCACCGCCCAGGTCAACCTCTGTGACCTGGTCAAAGATTGGCGTCTGGTCGCCGAACTGCGCGTTGCTTGAGCGCACGCTATAGAACGGGCCGAATCCTTCCCCACCGATAAAAAGGTTACCATTAGTGTCCACATCGAGAGTTCCGTCTGTAGGCTCATTAGGGATAACCAGTGGCGCCTGCCACGTAATCCCTCCGTCCGTGGACCGTTGGAATTGGACACCGCCGCCGCTACAGTTTATTCCATCGCTGGACTGATATTGAAACCCGTGTCCGGGGCCATTGGTCTTGTCAATCGTGAACCACTGTTTGTCGCCTCCCTCTGCCAGGCCGTCGGGTTGTAGCTCCAACCAGGATTGACCGCCGTTGGTCGACTGGTACATGTTCTCACAAAAGCTCTGAAGAAGGCTCAGATAGAAGAAGGTACCTACCTCATCCGAATTGGTTACTGGGTCGCTGCGAAAGACCCCGTTTTGCAGGACGCCCGGAAACGTCCACGTTACACCGGCATCGGTCGTATATCCCCAGCCACCTTGTCGGAAGTTAGAGTTAACGTCATTGAATTGTCTCCAGCCAATCGCCATTTTACTCGTATTCGTTGGATCAACAGAGATCGAGCACTCGTTTGCGGCGTCGCCGACGATATTCTGACCGTTGGCGTCAACATTTGCCTGATAACTGGTGAAGGCGCCAAATTGTGAAATCATACGCGGTGATGTTTCCAGCCGGAAAATGTACATCGGCGCCATATCATATTTTTCCAATGGCCGCCTTAAGTGCGGCTTCCACGTCGGGGCGAGTTGGGCTGATGCGCACATAGCTGATAGTTGATAACCAATTGTCACCAGCACAATAAAAGCGCCGCCATAACGTCGCACTCCAAAGCGCACTTCTCGCGCGCATTTTTTGCCCTTAGGTAAACGCGCTTGTTCTCTATTCATGTCGAATCACTTTGCTGGAAACACCGGGCCGGGACCAGGTGGCGTTGGCCGCGGCGGCGGAGTCGGCCGCCCCCTCGGCGTCGGCAGGCTTCGTGGAGTTGGCGTTGGCCGTATCGTCGCTGTAGGAGTAGCTGTAGGTGTCGAACTAGGTGTAGGTGTGGGAGTCGGCGTTTGGGTCGGCGTCGGTGTGGGCGTCGGCGTCGGAACACCAGACGGGAAAACCCGCACATAGTACACGTCTTCCTCATGTTGGCCGCTGTTCGGATTGAAGTTAAATGTAGCAGGATAGGCCACGTCGCCTCCGGTGTTGTCCGACACAATGGTAATGTAATCGCCCATCTTGTTCTGTACCGGATAGCCTTCGAAAGGCGTAAACGAGTTACTGACTGCGACGTTGGGTGCCCATGTCACGCCACCGTCAGTGCTCCAGGAGTAGAACAATTGCGAGTCGGTATTGTTTGCGGCGTTTCGTGTGTCCAGCCACACAGAATCAATGCGTCCGTTAGGCGCTACTGCCAGCGTGCCGAACCAATGCCATTTGTTCTGATTAACCGGATCGTCTGTGATCCGTTGCGGCGAGCTAAAGGTCAGGCCGCCATCCGTGCTGCGCGCAAACATGATATCGCTACCGTTACTTGCGCTGAATTGCTGCACAGTTGCGATCATATAAATATTGTTGTTGGTCGCCGTGCCAGAGCGGTCTATCGCCAAAAAGATTTGGCCCGCTAATCCGCCTGGATTAATCGCCGCGCCGAACAATACACTGCCGCCAAGGTTGACCGAAACATTCTGGTCGAATGTTGGAGTGACGGCGGGATTCTGCGCATTGCTCGAACGCACGCAGAAAAACGAGCTTCCAAAATCACCGCCACCAATAAAGAGATTGCCGTTGGTATCTACGTCGAGAGTTCCCCACACCGGTGCGCTCGGAATACTGACCGGGTTCATCCAGGTCACCCCGCCATCCGTAGATCGGCTGAACTGTCCGAAGCCGGCGCAAGGGGCTGCTGTGCTCCAGGCTTGGTATTGAAATCCGTGTCCCGTACCGCCGGTTTTATCAATTGTGAACCACTGCTTATCGCCTCCTCCTGCGTCTCCATCCGGTTGAAGACGTGTCCACGTTTGGCCAAAGTCCGGAGAACTGTACATGTTCTCACAGAACGATTGTAGAAGACTGAGATAGAAAAAGTTTCCGGCTTCGTCGGCGCCTAACACTGGGTCGCTGCGAAACACGTTATCTTGCAACACACCTGGAAATGTCCAGGTTGTGCCAGCATCCGTGGTATAACCGTAGCCACCCTGACGAAAATCGGACATTACGCTGTTAAACTGTCTCCAGCCAATCGCCATCCTATTGTGATTTGTTGGGTCCACGGTAATCGATGACTCATTGGCAGCGTCACCGAGAATATTATTGCCATTCGCATCAACGTTTACCTGGAAGCTGGTAAAGAGGCCGAATTGCGAAATCATGCGCGGACCGGTCTCGAGCCTATAAATGTATGCAGGCGGCATGTTGTATCGTTCCAGCGGCTCGGTCATGCGCGGTTTGCTTGCCGCGCCGTAGGTCGTTCCGGCAATCGAAGGCGGGCGCAAATCCGTCTGGTTCGAAGCGCGGACTTGGGTAAAAGCTGACGGAGGGTAGCCGATCGTCGTTAGGACGAGAGCGGCTGATAGTTGATAGCTAATAGTTGGTAGTCGTTTATTCATCACGGTATGTCTAAAGTGAGGTAACGCAGTGGCCACGGACCTGTAGGCTATATCCTTACCATAAATGGTGGCGGCCTGGATGGATGACCATAAGTCCAAACATCGGACCGACTCGTCCTGAGGTAAGCCAGTGGCTGCATGATTCAGAATGTCGCAAGAAGCGTTCTTCGTTAATCAGAATCGACTTGATACGCATGAATTTTCCTGATTACGCTTTCCCTTTCGACCTCTTCGCGAGACCTGTTATAGGGGAAATCAAACGGCTTCGCCTATAGAAGAAGGGTGCTCGGGGCTACGGTCTTGGATGCGGCGTTGGGCGAGGTCTCGGGGTGGGAGTAGGGTGTCCTGGCGTAGGTGTCGTCGTCGGAGTTGGCGTAGGCGTTGCGGGTGGTGGTATCGTCGCAGTGGGTGTAGGTGTAACCGTTGGACTTGGCGTTGGCGTTGGTCCTCCAGCCAGGTTAAACGCACCGATTCTCAATCGCCACCCAATGGAGCTTGTCGTCGGAACGTATTCATTGATGTACCAGAAGGTCGTGTCGTCATTTGGATCGATGTCCATTGCCGTGTAGTCGCCCCAGCGGTGTAATCCGGTGGTTTGCGAACCGGTCCCATCTTTGATAGATCCTTCGCCGAGGGTCATCACGCCCGGCGGATCGCCGTCGTGGCGGGCTGTGTAAAATACGCTCGGAAAGGTTGGGTTTGGGTCGGTATCCCCGGCGGAAGCGCTGTAGCCGAGGGCAATGTCTCCCAGTGAATTCATAGCGACACTACCCATCCAGCGATGAATGCCATCAGTTAACCCTGGCGCATACGTGCCCTGCTGGAAAATAATCGGATTGTTGTCGGGACTGCGCAGTTCATACCACCGAATGCCAGACACATCGCCGTTAGGGCCCGGTCCCGCGTTCACCGACTGATTGGTGACCAACGCTTCGTGGTCGCCGAAGTTCCGATATGCAAGCCGGAACAGAGGGCGCTGGCGAGCGAGAAAATCGATTTTCGTCGTGGTACCCGGCTGCGGGATACATGAGCGGGTACTCAGACAAGTTGCACTGAGGATCGAGTTAAACGGCTCAGTCGGCAGCGTGTTAGTCAGAGTGAAACTCGAGTTAGGAGGATTATCAAAGTCCACATGGAACTTCCAGAGATTCAACGCGTCGGAAGGGGCACCATAACCGCCGTTGTCATCCTGCGAGCCCAGGTAAAAATTAGGGCTGCCAGGCGGCGGGGTTGTCTGTCCGTCGAGGTCACTCGGCAAAAGGCCGTCGCCGAGCACGTACAGCGGATTTGGAGGAGCGAGAAACGAAATCACTGTGGCGTTAGGATCACCGTTCAACGCCTCCTCGCGATTCAGCGCATACGCACCGACCCCGGCGAAATTGCCACCGGTATCGAACTCCCGGGTGCTGAAGTAATAAGCGTCCGGCCACATTCCCGCTTTGGGATAATCGGGAAGATTATTCCCGGTCGAGATGGCCCAGCGAAAATACGATCCTGTGGGATCATTGGTCTGCGAAAGGGCGACACACTCGAAAAAGGGCGGGCCATCCTGGTTAAACTGGCTCAGCAGCCAGCGATCCGCAAGCTGGTCGTAGAGGACAACCGGGTCGGTGAAAGAAGCGCTCTCGCAGGTACCACCGAATCCCTGCCATAGCGTCGCGTTCGCTACCGGACCGAAAACCGATGTCCCGTTCTTGTCGAAGATTTGAAAATGCACGTTCGAAGTTTCCATAACGTGATTGGGACCGACCGCGCCGTTTGGATCGGGCGGGACACAGCCACACATGTTGCTATTCCCATCGAAGCTTATGATTGGTCCCGGTATTCCAATTTTGCCGAGCACCCGTTGCACAACGGGATCGGGCACGACTGGGCCAAGGGGCAGGTGGGCTAGGAGGCGGTCTTCGTCCTCGCGTAGCGGACAGCCTATTATTGGCAGCGGCGCCATGTACCGCAATGGCGGCGAGATATCGAACTTCACCACCGGCATCACCCCACGATACTGAGCCGTAATAACATGTGGATTTTGTGCGGGCGGGTTCTGCTGCGCCGATGCCTTGCCAAATGCAAAAAGCACGAGCGTGATTGCGGCAAAAGACAGAAACACGGCAATCAAAACTCGGAGCTTAAAAAAAGCAGATTGAGAAGCGGATTTCTTTTTCATGAGGTGGAGCTTGACTGCGTGTGGCTGTCGCTAAAACCCCGGCAGGTTCAGCGCCGTTTTGTCTGTCTTATTTCTCGGAGATCCGGCGAGTGACTGCTCCTTTTAATGGAACGCCGTATAATCTGTCAATACTATTTTTCGATTTTAGAGCCATTCATACGGCGAATGCGGCGACTTGTCACGGTCCTCGAGAGAGCACGTCCGCAACATTTTACCAAAAAGCAAGGAACTCGCGAGTTGCCTCGCGAGTTCCCGTTTTACTTGTTTCTAATTTTTACGCTGCCATTAGGGGGGCGTCGGACGAGGATGCGGGGTCGGGCGTGGACGCGGCGTTGCCCTTGGTGTCGCACTCGGAGTGACACTTGGCGTAACGCTCGGCGTGACGCTTGGCGTCACACTCGGCGTAACACTCGGTGTGACCGTTGGGGTGGGTGTTACGCTCGGTGTCACAGTGGGACTTGGCGTCGGCGATGTGCAAGGCGGTATCTCGTAGGTATGCGAAGCTGGGGCGGGCGGATTGCTTTCGCAGAAGTCCTGAGTAAAGAATCCAGCACCTGAATTGCCTTGAACACCCGAGACATATTGATGATCGCCTCCTGGCTGAACAGTGCCGATGATGACCTCGAACTTCAGGTTGGGATCGTTCTCATACAGCCGTACCTCGAAGTTCGCGGTCGAATTTTCGTCCGCAAAGTACACCGTGCGCCATTCGATGTTGAAGATTCGATTAGGCGCGCTGCCTGAAACCGACGTAAAGATACCGCAGTTACCGCCAGGGAAATTGGCGCAGCCGCTTAGACCCAAATCGGTGCGCATGTCCTGCCACATCGTGAAGATCGTGAAGTCAAACGGACCGACATTGGGCGGTGGAGGCAGACAGGTTGACTGATATCCACCCGGCTCATTTGCAACCACGAAGTCCAATCGTCCATTCGAGCTAATGTTCACTGCGCTATAGCTCTGATCGTACAACTGGAACGTGAACGGCAGCGAAACGAACGTATCGCCGTCATCCGTATGATTACCAATATCCGTGTCACCCGGCACGATCGTATCTGTGCCATCGGTAATAACGTACTGGCTCGGAGGACAACCCTCCACATTGTAATTGCCTGAAAATTCCGCGTTCGGATTGCCAACCGTATCGGTAATTGCTCCGGCAGCGATGGTTGCGGTCAGGCTACCACCGAATGCGATATTCAGCGTAAACCTGGTGGTCATATCGCCGTTAACAACCTCTACAGCTGTCACCGTGCCGCCAGCGTTCCCGCTCAGTTGCAGGTCGGTTGTTTGTACCGATGCCGGATCGACAGGGATGCTCCAATTCACGTCATACTGATACGAGCCCGGTGCCGGCGGTGTGAACGTGCCACCAACAGGTGGATCGGTGTCTGTCACCGTTAGCACTTCTTCAGCGAATCGGAACGTGCATTCGAATTCCAGGACCGGATCGTTATTGGATGCCTGGTTAAAGGCACCCGCAGGAATGTGCATCGTGTTCTCGCCAGGTATCACGGGCGAGGTGTTGAAGTCGAAGTCTATACTCAGGCCGTCTCCTGAGACGTTGCTGTTATCCGCCGGGATTCCGTTAACCTCGAAATCGCTCGGATCAACAGTGCTCGGATCCACAGGATCACTTAGCTGGACCGTAAAGGTGGTTGGTGGCGTGCCACTAATCAGGCTGCCGCAAGCAGGATCAGCCGTGGTAACAGCAAAACCGACCAGGTCCCTGTCGGTAAAGGCATCCTGTTGCGATGCGCTATTGATAACTACTCTTCCATCCGCCCATGAAGTCACATGCTTGGTGTTTATCGCCGAGCCGTAGTCGTAGTCGCCTACATACACCGACACGATGCCGGGATCAGGTTGCGCAGGCAACGGACTGACCACATCGGAGAAGCTGTCATCTGGCAGCCAGTTCGCACCGTTGTCGTTCGATTTGCGCGAAAACATCCGGTAACAGGGCGTGTTCTCATCGCCCACCACGCAATCGGCGCTTTCACGCGCGTCATACCATGTGGCTAACAGCGTCCCGCTCGGGCTGACGGACAGATTGGGCTGCCACTGAGGACGCGTACCGC
>JBKPMH010000066.1:0-21378 GCA_046732035.1 Verrucomicrobiota bacterium | reverse complement strand
CCGCATGGCTATGCGTGCTTAAGGAACTGGACAAGAAGATTGGTACGGGCGCACTGCGAAAAATAATTCTTCACGCCTGCAATGACTCCAATCCGCAGATGCTTGAAAGACTTAAACGCGGAGTCGCGATACTTGATCGAGAAAATAAGCGCAAGCGGCGAAAACTGAAGGGCGCACAACGCGATTAGAACGCGCCTAGATTCATCGCAAGTGTACGGCCGTGTGCATCAGTTACAGGCAACGCAATTCACATTCTGGGCGCGAATCTTGAGCGCGGCCGGGCGAGGCGAAACCGATTAACAGGAACAACCCGCCATAACTACAATCGATTAGCTCGATTTGCGCATAAACGCTCGCGAGACGAATTGATTGCGAGTTGAGATCGAAAAAACGTTGCGCGATTTACGAAAGCGAACTGCAACGCGTCTGGCCGTTATTTGAGCAGGATCGAGAAACGAAAATTGCTCGCTTCGCTACGGAATACGGATTCCATTTGACTTTCTACAAGCCCGGAGAGTGCGCGATATTCCGGGAAATAATAAGCCGGCCCGACACGGAACACGAAGGCACGGATCAAATACTACACGAAAGAGCTGTACGTCTGACTCAGCGCGTGAAGATGGATCGCAAGCATTTGGATCGGCTTGCGCGTCGAATCGAACAAATACAGGGAGATAACGCTTAAAGCCGTCCCGTGACGCACCGGCTGTTTGATACGGCTGGCGACCTATTGCGACGCGACGCGCGATCCTCGCAAACCAAACGGCAGATATCGTGCGTAGTATTCTGGGGGGGAAATGAGAACGCACTGGACGCCAAAGCAACTTGAACGCCATTCGGAGCAACTTAAAGAGGCAGTGGAGCAATTGAGGAAAGATGAGCGCCAGCAATCAGGCGGTACTAACGTCGTGTCCGTAAATGCCGGGCGGAAACGTCCGAAGAAAAACCGAACCAGTAAAGCGCGATGAATAGCCGCTGAGTCGCGTCGATAAATACCGGGGCGTACTTTGATAACTGTCGGCGCTCAATTCGACCCACAGACGAGGGACGGAGCCAGGACGGCTGGTAGCACTCACTCTCAGGCAACGTGCTAGCACTCAAAAATTGCCATAGATAAACTTCTTTCTGTCCAGGTTCGAATCCTTAGCGAGCCAGCATAAAAATCGTACGCCGAGTCCTGCGCTGCAAGCGCACAGAGCATCAAACCGCATGCCATTGGGATCAAGACAGTCCGGGCCTAATTGGTGGATTTATGCCGACATCCAGGGGATGCCACCAGACGGTGATGTACACCGTTGCACCGGAATTTACATGCGTGACGTGACGAATTTGGTTAATCCGCTCGGCTTTAAGCCAGTTATTGATTTCTTTTTCTACCTCGATTTCGCCGCCCTTAAATATGGTCATCTTCATTGATAAACGATTGTCGCGGACGGCTGTCGCAACCGCAAATCGGTGACGCGTTAACGTGATGACCCAGGACGCGCATCGTCCTACGGCGTGAATGAGAACTGGTCAAAGTTCAGTTAAACGTCAGACTCCGATTCTGAGCCTGTCCAGTAGTTCCTAACAGAACTGATCTTCAATAGCGGTCCGTTTTTTTCGGCGGCAGTTACAAGGTTGACTAAATGCCTGGAACTCCCGTGCCGAGCTGTTCGACTGAGACCACGGTTCGATCGTTTGATTTCGGACCCGCCTGCTGGCGTTGACGAAGCCACGTCACATTTTGGCCTACAAGATGGCTTCCTTCGACAACTGTGCGTATCCTTCCGAGGTTTGGATCGAACACACTGACATTGGCGGGAAGCGCTGCCAGAAATTCGCAGAAATTCGGCACTCCATTGTATTTAAATGCTGCCTCGCGAACAGCTTTCGGTGTAAGCGGGCGCCGCGGATTTTCCGTTCGTGAATCGCGGTTCTGAACAATCAACTCTGACGACGCCGGTTCGCGATAAGGAAACGGAGCAGGCGTGGGTAAAACCGACGATTCGGAAATCACCAGCGGCGCCGGAATGCGCACGGGATTCTCATAGGGATAGGGACCTGGGACTTTGATGGTCGGGGTTGCCGATTCAAGTTTAGCGAGAGTAAAAGCAAATACGACTATCAGTCCTCCTGCGATTCCAATATTTCGAATTGATGTCGGAGCGTGGGTTCTTCTCATGTGTTGGAGCAAATGACTAAGACCGCGAAAAGGCGTGATTACCCAGTGATTTTCAAACTTCCCCGAGTCACACACCCATGAAGAGGACGAGAGAGTGCGTAATTAGAAACCAATCAGAGGATCAGTCAACCCGAAAACTGCTGATTGCTGCGCGAAATTTTCCGGAGGACTCGACAACTGAGAAAGAGTGTGCGAAACAGAACGCTCCCCCAGGCCCGGACAAGCCTTTCAGATGGTGCATGGTGCGTGGAGAGACTCCATGACCGCCCTTTTCAAGATTTTGTGGCGCATGAAACACACCGTCTGATCTCCTCTTGCGCGCGGAAACGAAAATGCGAAGGCGCACGGCCTGTTTGATCTCGCGCTAGAGAGCGCCCGACTCATTTTCGCTGCGACGTTTCCGGAAAAAATTCCGTAAAACTGCCGCGCATTCGTTCTGCAACACACCGGATGTGATATCGCATCGGTGATTGAAACCGGGCATTTGCAGAAGGTTGATCACGCTTCCGGCAGCGCCCGCAGACGTATCCGCGCAACCAAAAATCAGACGTCGGATTCTTGTGTGGACGAGCGCGCCTGCGCACATCGCACACGGCTCTTTGGTGACGTAAAGATCGCAGTCGGCCAGGCGCCAATCGCCTACAGCCGCTTCGGCCTGGGTTAACGCCAACATTTCGGCGTGAGCAGTGGCGTCCTTGAGCAATTCAACCTGGTTATAGGCGCGCCCGAGGATTTTTCCCGCGCGGACTATGACCGCACCCACTGGCACTTCTTCGGCTTCCGCTGCTTTTAGCGCCTGCCGCAACGCTTCCCGCATGAAGTAATGGTCATTTGGCGGTTCGATCATGTTTCAAATCAATTTCACAAGGAAACATTATCGACCTAGCATCCGTGGCAATGCCCACACATCTTTTTCGATCATCCGATTCTTGCCCTGAGAATTTCTTCGGCATATTAGGGACTGCTCATGCACGACAACATCGAGTCGCACCTGGTTGAGAAACGCGTTTTCAAACCACGAAAAGATTTTGCGAAGAACGCACGAATCAAAAATTTGGCGCAATATCGGCGCATGTACCGGGAATCTATCCGCGAGCCGGCAAAATTCTGGGCGCGCGAAGCCAGTGAGTTGGTCTGGCACACCAGGTGGAAAAAGGTACTCGAATGGAAAGCGCCGTTCGCAAAATGGTTCGTCGGCGGCAAACTCAATATCTCGGAAAATTGCCTGGATCGGCATCTCAGCGGATCGCGCCGGAATAAGGCGGCAATTATTTGGGAAGGCGAGCCTGGCGATAAACGTACCCTAACCTATCAGCAGCTGCATCGCGAAGTTTGCCGGTTCGCGAATGTGTTGAAGCGCAACAAAATAAAAAAGGGCGATCGAGTCATCATTTATCTGCCGAATATTCCCGAGGCTGCGATTGCCATGCTCGCGTGCGCCCGGATCGGTGCAGTCCACTCGGTCGTCTTTGGAGGATTTAGTGCCGAAAGCATTCGCGACCGAATCGGCGACAGCGGCGCGATCGCCCTGATTACGGCTGATGGTTCATACCGGCGCGGCGCCCTTGTGCCGCTGAAAAAAAATGTTGATCAAGCGCTACGTGATCGCACATCGGTCCGGCGCGTTGTCGTTTTCCGTCGTGCAGGCAATGACATTCACATGGAAGAAGGCCGCGACGTCTGGTGGCATCGCGAACTAGAATATGTGGACGCGAACTGTCCGCCTGTGCCCGTCGATAGCGAGCATCCGCTTTACATCCTGTATACAAGCGGTTCTACCGGGAAACCAAAAGGTATCCTTCACACCATCGGCGGTTACCTGGTCGGGGTTTACGCGACCACGAAATACGTTTTCGACCTTCGAGACGAGGATATTTATTGGTGTACGGCCGACGTGGGTTGGGTCACCGGCCACAGTTACATCGTTTATGGTCCGCTCGCGAACGGCGCGACAACGGTTATGTACGAAGGCGCGCCGAACTGGCCCGAACCGGACCGGTTCTGGAAAATTATTGAGGAGTACCGGGTCAATATCCTTTATACAGCGCCGACGGCGATCCGCGCCTTTATTCGGTGGGGGGACCAATGGATCGCGAAACACGATCTCTCGTCGCTGCGTCTGCTCGGCTCGGTGGGTGAACCAATTAATCCAGAAGCATGGATGTGGTACTACAAAACGATCGGCGGCGGGCGCTGTCCTGTTGTGGATACCTGGTGGCAAACTGAAACTGGCGCAATCATGGTCACTCCCCTGCCGGGCGCAATTCCAACGAAACCAGGCAGCGCAACGGTCCCATTTTTCGGAGTGGATCCAGCCGTTGTGGACGAAAAGGGGAATGAAGTCGGCCCGAACGTCGGCGGCAAACTAATCATTCGGCGTCCATGGCCTGCGATGTTGCGGACGATCTACGGGGACAAGAACCGTTACCGGCATCAATACTGGAGCGAATTCAAGGGTAATTACCTGACAGGCGACGGCGCGCGGCGCGATGAAGACGGCTATTTTTGGATTGTTGGCCGCATCGATGATGTGCTCAACGTGGCAGGCCACAGGCTCGGGACATCGGAAATTGAAAGCGCACTGGTGAGTCATCCGCACGTCGCCGAAGCGGCTGTGGTTGGCCGACCCGATGAGCTAAAGGGCCAGGGAGTCGTGGCTTTTGTGACGTTGAAAGGGACCGTTGATCCGACCGGCGTCCTGAAAGCCGAGCTGCGCGACCATGTTGGCGTGCACATCGGCGCAATTGCAAAACCGGATGAAGTGCGCTTCGCCGAAGCGCTCCCAAAAACCCGCAGTGGCAAGATCATGCGTCGATTGCTCAAAGAAATCGCCAGTGGCGAGCGGGTTACAGGCGACACAACCACGCTCGAAGATTTTAGTGTGTTGGCAAAATTAGCCGAATCGGAGGAATAATGCCGACGTCTTCAATTGCCCGCCGAGTCGCAGGCGCCGAATTTAACGAGCACAGGCGCAGTTGAAATTTCTTTTTCGCAGCGCGCATTCGGATAGCGTTCACCCGTGAGTTTCATTCGCACCGGCTTTCGCGAGATCGGATTGAAAATCCGGCGTCAGAGAACTCGCATTGCGCTTCGTCACGAGAAGCGCCTCCTGCAAAAGAGTGAAATCAATCTGGGCCGCGAAGGGACTGCGCAAGCGGCCAATTTCCCCGAGTTGCGCAATGAAATCGTGGCCCTTAAAAAACTAGAACAGGAACAAAAGGAAGTCGCAGTTCGAATTGCTCAGATCGAAGAGGGGATAAAAAAGATTGAAGAGGAACGGCAACAAAATTCGCGAGAACAAGCTGACGCGATCGCGAAACTCGAGGCGGAAAAAAAGCCGCTCGTCCAAAAACGCAACCAAACGAAAAGCAACCTTGACGTCTGCGAGCGTGAATTGGCCGCAATAGAACGACGCATTCAGGAAAACGAGTCTGCCGATCGGGATCTGCTCAAACAACTCTCCGATCTGCATGCGCTTAATCCGGCTCCGGCTGATTTGGAAGCGAGATCCACCGGTATCAGCACGCGAAGGGCGCGACTTCCGGAAGAGCGAGCAGAATTGGTGCGAGCCCGGCTTGGCAGCGCGGAGGCTGCCAATTTGGCCAGAGAAAAATTGAATGCCGCAGAAGCGGAACTTGCTGCAGTCGAAAAAAATATTTCCCGCACCCGGAGCGAGTTTGAAGGGCGGGACCGGAAACTAGGTGACAACATCCGCGCGCAACAAGAAGCGGCGCGCAACGCCCGCGCGCGCCACCAGACGGTTGAGGAGCGAAAAAATCCTGCGTATTTGAATATTGGCAGGCATCTTGCCGCCCAGGGCGTTGCGCCGCCGAACGCACCACAGCTATTGGCCGAAGCGCACCGCCGTCGTGAAGCAGTCGATCGGCATTTGGCGCACAAGGCAGAGCTGGCCTCGGTCTCAAGTCAGATCGACAAACAGGAGCTCCGAAAATTTTACTTCAGCATTTTTTCGGTGCTGGTTCTGCTTGCGATTACCCTGCTCGTCATTTTCCAATCTCCACGAGGCCGTGAATGGCTTCCACAGGAAACCGACACCATCTTGTCGATCAACTCCGATCAATTTGAACGGGCAGACCTGGCAAGGCGGTGGCGCAAAGATCAGCCCAATCTGTGGCCCGCATTAATTGGAGCGGCTGCTTCGACTCCGGGATTGAATCTGCCTCGCGATGCAACACGCATTACTCGCGCAATTACGACCAATGAAGCTGGAGAAAAGCGCGAGTTCGTTTTGGTCGAAGCGCGCCGGGCTGCTCCGAAGGCCATTCGTGCGATTACAGAGGACAAGGCTTTCCAAAAACGTGCTATCAGCGGTCTGCCGGTTTGGGAGCGACCGCCGGATTTTGCAGTCGCCAGGGTTGGACCATCAACACTCGCGGTCGGAGCACCGGTGGCTGTGGATGAGCTGGTGCTGGTACGTCTCGGGATGAAGCCGGACCTGAAAATCACGGGTCAACTGTTTGACCGTTTCCAGGCACTTGATCGCGAAAGCGCGCTGCGACTCATTTCGCGCGATCCGCCGGATCTGTCGCGTGTTTTTAATCCGATTTTTACGCCTGAATTGCTGGAGGCTTCGCAATTGCTAGGCCTTGCGGTGAATCTAGAAAATCCCGCAAAGGCCAGGGTTTTTATCAAAGTGAACTCCTCCAAAAATGCCGATGTGATTGCGCGAAATTTGCACGACAATCCACAGCAATGGCTGCGTCTGCCTAACTCAGACCTGTTGCTTTACAACCGAGCGCCTGAGATACAGAGAGCAAGCGCCACAGATTTGGAATTGCGCTTTGATGTCCCTGAAAATAGCGCTCGCGTTCTTCTTGAGCGTCTGTCAAAAACGGAGGCCTCCCAGGTAATTGCCGAGTACTGATCGTGTAGATGCGACGTTTTATTTTTCCTTTATTCGCCGCGATTGCAGTCGCGGTCCCATTTTTGAGCGCAAACGCGGGTGGCTCGCTGGTAGATATCCGATCGGTCGATCGCACAATCATTGTCGAGTTGCGTTACGCGGGGCGAAACAATCTTGTTGGACGCCCGCTTTATGCCAAGGGCACATGTGCTCTCGCTCGACCGGAAGTCGTTTCGGGTTTGGCCGCAGCGCAGGCGTTTCTGCGGCGATATCAATTTGGGCTCAAGATCTGGGATGCGTACCGCCCCATCAACGTGCAGGAGAAGCTTTGGCAGGTGTCACACAACAGCGATCACGTTGCCAATCCTGAAATTGGGGTCGGCTCACTGCACACCTGGGGCGTTGCTATCGACGCTACCCTGGTCGACACCTGGAATCGTCCCGTGCGGATGCCCAGTGATTTCGACGACTTCACTCCGGCCGCAATGTGGCGTTACCTCGGTCCACATCCCGATGTTCGCGCGCACGTGCATTTGCTGCAGAACGCAATGCGTAACGCCGGGTTTTGGGGATTGCGCACCGAGTGGTGGCATTTCACGATCGCGGACTGGCAAAAATACCTGCCGAATCAAGCTGCACGAACCGCCCAGGTTTGCGGCACGCAGTGGCAAGGCAAGTTATGATTCCTGGACTTCGGCCGGGAATGACGAATTGACTGAAGTCTCGTTTTTCAAATGGAGGCCGCGATGTTGTTGAATGCGACCCTGATGCGCGATTTGCAACAGCCAGAATACATCCACGTGTTGCTCAATCCATTACCCGTTTACGGATTGCTCACCGGTTTGATCGGGCTGGTGTTTGCTTTGATTTTGAAAAGCCGGCGCGCTCAAATCGCAACCCTGGCGCTCGTGCTGATTAGCTCTGCCTCGGCGTGGCCGGTTTATGAATTTGGAGAGCAGGGTTATGACCGTGTTTTGTCGATGACTGACGAGGATGGGGGCGCCTGGCTTGATGAACATATGCGTCGCGGCGAAAAGCTGATCTGGATATTCTATGTGCTGATCGCGTTAAGTGCGATTGCTATCGCCGCGCCAATTAGATGGCCCAAATCATCGCTGCCGCTAGCCGCCGCGGTAGTCTTGCTTGGCGCGATCACCCTGGGGAGCGGCACTTATATTGCGTACGCCGGGGGAAGAGTTCGTCATCGCGAATTTCGAAACGAACCGGCACCACAGAAGCCATCCGAACCCGAACACGAGCACGATTAACACGCGCGCGCTAACGCACGCGGATCGTTGGTCAGTTTTTCGGTAGGCAAGCGGAGCGCATTCCCTACAATTTTGCCATGGGTGTTTCACTCAATCGCGCAGAACGCAAGGTCGAAGAACAGAGCGTCGTGCTGAAAAAGCCGCTCGGACTTGCCGATCTCGTTCTGACCCAAATTGTGTTTGTGGTGGGTTCAAGCTGGGTCGGCACTGCTGCTAAGCTTGGAACGGCGCATCTGTTTTTCTGGCTGCTCGCCATCCTGCTCTTCTACATTCCGCAAGCCGCTGTGGTCATTTATCTGAGCAGATTGATGCCCCTGGAAGGTGGAATTTACCAATGGGCAAAGCTCGCTTTTAACGAGTTTACAGGGTTCATCGTCGCCTGGAATCTCTGGCTTTTGTCAATCATGGTCATCGCCATGGGCGGGATGTTTATTACCACAAATATTTCCTATGCCATTGGAGACGCAGCTGCGTGGATGCGAGCAAGTCCCGTATGCGTCTCGCTGGTCAGTCTTGTGCTGGTAATTGGCCTCGCTTGGATTGGCTTTCGCGGGCTTTCGCTAGGCAAATGGGTTCACAACGTTGGTGGCTACGCGATGTTCCTGGCTTACGGCGCCCTGCTGATTCTGCCATTTATCGGCCTCGCTCGCGGTGATCTCACCAGCTATCGGCCGTTTCAAATCGCGGCGCCCGCAATGTCGCTCTTTTATTGCTTCAACATCTTCAGCAAACTGGCAGTCGGCGGACTCAGCGGATTTGAATATGTGGCCATTTTGGCAGGCGAAGCGCACGCGCCAGCCCGAAACATCGGGCGCTCTGTGATCATTGCTGCTCCGATCATCGCGCTCATGTTTATTCTGGGCACCAGCTCAGTGCTCGCATTCATAGGAAATAACCCCATCGATTTAATCGGCCCTGTGCCGCAGACATTACGACTTGGCCTGCATTCGTTCCAAATTGCAGGATTGATCGCTTCGATAGGAATTCTCCTGATGACAGTTCGATCCGTATCTTCCATGAGTATCCATTTTACCGGCAGTTCCCGTCTACCGATGGTGGCCGGCTGGGATCATCTTTTGCCGGCCTGGTTTTCTCGACTTGATCCGCGATACAAAACACCAACCAACTCAATCCTGTTTGTGGGCGCGATCACGCTGGTCATCGCTATTTCGAGCCAGATCGGCGCGGGACTGCAGGAAGCATTTCAACTCGTGGACAACGCAGCCAATGTTTTCTACGGAATTGTTTATAGCGTTATGTTTGCGATTCCAATCGCAGGCGCCGCTGCGATACGATCGAAAGCGCGCTTTTGGCTGCGATTCGCGGCCGGTTGTGGTCTGATCGTTTGTCTCCTGGCCATTTTCTTCACCATTTATCCAATCATCGACGTGCCTAACCCGATGCTTTTTGCTGCAAAAGTTATTGCTGTGAGTCTGGCCGCAAATCTCATTGGCGTTGGCATTTTTGCGCTAAATTACAAGCGTCGCTGCGCCATTCGTTAAAGCTCAATCGCCTCGGGGGCCTGCAACCTTCTGTTGCATATGCAACAAAAGGTTGCCTGGAGAAGAACCGGAGGTTAACGGCAGTTATCCATCACCCACCGCAGGTAATCGGACGATCCTCCATCGATTTTGACGAATAACAGCTCGGGAACTTCGTAAGGATGTAGCGCCCGCAGTTTTTGGTCGAACATCTCTCGGCGAGTCTCGGTCGTCTTAAAAAACACCAGCACTTCACCGGCGGTTTCGATCTTCTCTTTCCAACGATAGATGGAATGAACAGCAGGAATAAGGTTTGCGCAGGCGGCGACCTTTTCTTCGACTAAGGTTTTCGCGATCCGATTGGCCGTTTCCGCGTCTGGAAAAGTGCTAATGGCGAGTAAGACTTGGTCCGGCATCGTTCAGGCAAAATCTGTCATTCTGCGCGAAATCGAGAACTCGCATTGCATAATCCTACGGAACCATCGCGGGATCGTTAGCCCTCGCTTCGCGCCACTGCGAATGGCGGCTTCGGAAAATCCAACCGCCGCCAAGGACAATATCACCATGATAAAACACTGCCGCTTGACCTGGCGTGACAGCCCTTTGCGGATCGTGCAGGCGCACATGCGCACGTCCGTTGTTAAACCGGATCAATGTAGCTCGCGTGCCTGGATGGCTGTAACGAATCTTCACAGTGCATTCAAACCCTTCATCGTACCCATCGATTGCTGGATGCCAGTTTGTCCGATCGATTTCAAATTCGTCAGCGACCAGATCGCCAGCATCCCCGACAATCACGCGATTTGTCGCCGGATCAAGATCCACCACGTAACGCGGACGCGGCGAGCCGCCCGGTAGCCCGCGCCGCTGTCCAATCGTGAAAAGCTCAATCCCTTGGTGTTCACCCAGATAATTTCCTTCGATGTCGTAAATCTCGCCGCGATGAAACTCATTTTCGCCCAGATGCGAACGCAAAAATGCTTTGTAATCGTTGCCGGGAACAAAGCAGATCTCCTGGCTGTCGATCTTGTCGGCAACTTTAAGGCCTAACGAATGGGCAATTTCGCGTATTCGCGGTTTCGTCATTTTGCCGAGCGGAGTTAGAGCTCGTCGAAGCTGTGGCTGACGCAAACTGAAAAGGAAATAGGACTGATCTTTGCGCGGATCCAGGCCCTTCCGCAAAACTGCATGGTCTTCGCTTTGTTCAATGATCGCGTAATGGCCCGTTGCGATGTAATCGCAATTCAAAGCCGTTGCCTTGCTCCAAAGATTGCCGAACTTGAGCTTCTCGTTGCACATGACACAAGGATTTGGCGTGCGGCCGGCCTGGTATTCGCTTGAGAAATAATCAATCACCAACCGCTCAAACTGGTCGGCCTCATCAACCACATAATGTGGAATGCCGAGCGAATGCGCCACGCCACGCGCATCAGCGATCGCTTGCGGTCCACAGCATTTATCTTCCGCACGCGAGATACAATCCTGCGGCCATACCTTCATGGTAACGCCGATGACCTCGTACCCCTGCTCGCGCAATAAGTAGCCCGCAACGCTGGAGTCCACGCCACCGCTCATCCCGAGTAACACACGCTGTCTGCGCTGATTCATTTCGAGCGAGGAATTTCGATCAATCGCAGTGCGAGTCAATCAGGTGGATCGGCTTCTCTGAAGACGATGTCAGATGACCGCATTGATCGCCAACGCGTTCCACCCAAACCGCATGCTGACGCGTTCCACCTAGGTTTTCACGGCCCGACTTACAAATTGACTTCCCTTAAGTGTGAAACGCCATGGATAATGGGCAGACCGCGTGATCCCAATGCGCGCGTCCGCAACCACATCGACTGTCGCACTTTTGTAGCGTGCAAAACCGTATCGAGGATCGGAGCACAAATCCATTTCGTGGTGACGATTGGTAATGCCAAGCGCCTGCGTCAGCTTGCCAGGTCCGGAGCACAGGCGCTTCACGTCATCGATTCCGCGACGTTTCTTCATGCGTTCGATGCCTTGTCTCGGCTCCAGCGCGCGAATCAGGACGAAACCGTTCTGATCGCCTTTCACCAGGACGTTCAACATCCAATGCATTCCATAGTTGAAATAGACATAAGCGGCGCCGGCCCGATTTCGCTCGATGAAACTACGGGCGCTTGGCCGTGTAAACGTATGCGCAGCTTCGTCGTTGATTGCTGCGTATGCTTCCACCTCCACAACGATTCCAGAACAATCCCCCCAAATCAGTTCCGTGCCGATCAACTCACGCGCACAAGTGAGTGGATCGCGTTTGAAAAAAGATGCACGCACCATCTTGCTCAACAGTGGGTCCTTTCTTACTTGATGCATCGGTGCCTTCTCAGGATTTCCGTCGTTTTGTCGATTGGCAGTGCCTCAACCGTGTGTCCATTCCCGCTCATTGTCGTTGCACGAAACATCGAGTTGTAGATGGCTTCCTCAGTGGCCTCGATCACAGCCAGAAACAACGGCGACGTTGATTCGTTCGTAAGCAGTTCGAGATGTCGTGTTGAAGACTTTTCACCAGTACGAATCCGTAACTCTGGTGCTGTCGAGAATGCGATTGCGTAATCTCCACTGCCATTCGAACCGGCGCTTCCAGTGCGAGCCATGCCGAGCAAGGCTCTGGCTGCGAGGCGCCTGAGGTTCCGTGAGTCGATGGGTGCATCTGTGGCAATGACCATCATGCACGATCCGTCTGCTTTGTCTTTCCCGCTGCCTTCTGCGAGCTCCTTCTGCAAATAGTACTGACCCAGTTCCTGGCCAATCGGAGCACCAGCGATGGTGAGGACGCCTCCAAAGTTCGTCTGCACCAACACGCCCACCGTGTACCCACCGAGTTTCTGAGGTAGCCTTCGTGATGAAGTCCCGATCCCTCCTTTCCAACCAAATGCTACAGTTCCAGTGCCAGCGCCGACATTTCCCTCTTCAACCGGGCCATCCTTTGCCTTTTTGATGGCGGCGAGAACATCGTCCTCTGTGACATGTCGGCCGCGAATATCGTTCAGATAACCATCATTGGTCTCGCCAACCACTGGATTAACCGAAAGTACATCTTCGTTGCCGGGCAAAGTGAGAACGTAGCTCGTCACCGCGTCGGCCACACGGGGCACGCTCGCCGTGTTTGTCAACACGATCGGTGTTTCGATCTCGCCCATTTCGTCTATCTGCGTTGAGCCAGTGAGCTTCCCAAAACCATTTCCGACAATGACAGCACCAGGCACTTTTTCGCGATAAAGATTACCAGAATGGGGCAGCACGGCGGTTACACCAGTGCGGACATTGTCGCCGCTAATAATGGTCGTCTGACCGACCTCAACTCCAGTTACATCGGTGATGGCGTTAAGCGGACCGGTTGGAAGAACACCAATCTTCAGTCTTAAATCCGAAGCGCGACATCGAGTGTTGGAGACTGTGTTTTGAGCAAAAGCAAAGGAGGCAACCGTCGACAGCGCAATCAGAGCAACAAATCTGCGAACCATGCAAAAAATTGTACAAACAAATCTAATTACCTAAAATCGAAAGCGTGGCACGGCTGGGCAAGAACACATCCGACAACAACAATCGCGCGGCTCCCTCGGAATCCTTGATAACGCCTATGCTAGCCTGCCGCGCAGCCAGGTCACTGACCGGGCTGCTGCTGACCCGATGGCTTGTAATAAATCGGAATCGTGACTTTGCTCTCCACGGGTTTACCGCTTCGGAACGCCGGAATAAACTTTGCCCCATTGAAATCAGACAAGGCTGCCTGACCAAACAGCAGATACGGCGGATCTTCAGTCACCACCTTCATGGTCTTCAGGTTGCCAGCGGCATCGATCTCGAGTGCAAGTTCGACAACACCAGTCACCATCACTGTCGTCCCTGTGTCAGGATAATGTATTCCGGTAAATCTTGAGCCGGGGCCAACATAGGGTTGTGGATCGATGAAATCGCTTTCCTTTTTCACTTCCTCGAGTTGTTGATTCGCAAAGATGCGCAGTCGCGGTTTGCCATTGACCACGGCGAAAGTCACTGTCCCGTAGAAAACCGCGATGACAGGCTGGTGATTATGAATGGCAGGAACGAACTTCGCGTTCGCCAGACGTTTTAATACTTCCTGTTCGAGTAATTCCGATCCACGTGTGCCGCGATAACAAGCGCTCCTAACGACATCACCAGTGGGCGCAACAAGACAGGAAAACATCACTGCGGCATCTTTCTGTCCCTTTTTAATCAGATCGGCCGTGTCGATCCTGTTTATCAGAGAATCGGGGCCTTTCCCCAAAAGTGCGGGCCGGAGATCTGGCAGCGCGGGAGTCGGGGTTGGCGAGGCCGCTTTTACCGTTTGTGACCACGCAAGTTCAGCAGTCAGGACTAAACCAATCAGCCAAAATGTAGCGAGCCGCATGGCGGAATAGGCAAGCAGCATGCGAGGCTTTTGCAAGGAGAAGTGATTATGCTGCGACGGGCCACGGGGTCACGCCGGCAATTCGACGGACGATTTTGTGGCGCTGGAAGTAACTAATGACGGCGTCGCGGGTTTGCACCGGGTGCAGGATGCACTTGGCCTCCGGCCGGTCGAGCAACTCGCGCAGCTTCATGAAATGATGGCCGCCGCTGCGAGCATCGAAACTGTTGAACGCGATCACGTACTTCTTGTTGCGATCCGGCGGTTCCCGGTTGGCTAGTTCCATCGATACGATTTTACAGTCGTGGCCATGGCCTTCGGTCTTCACGTTGAAGCCAAGCAGATTACGTTTTTCATGACTCGCAAACGCGTCCTCCATCGCGTTCTTTATTTCTTCCGGAGAAAGTTGCGCCGTCACGATGTAGTTCTCGTAAGGGATTATCGACCAAACGTCATTGATGGTTTTAGTGCCTGCGACCACATCGGCTTTGTCATCAAATGTTCCATGCATGACGCCATCAATGGCCACGTTTCGTTCCACCAACGTTTCCATAATCGCCGCTCCGATGAGCTTTTCGACGTCGCTCGGGTGGCCGGGACGACTTTGACCACGTAATGTCTCGGTAAGCTCTCCAATCGGCTCGGACAGCGCGAGCTCCGACTCGTCGAGTTGCGATTTCGCTCGTGAAAGAATCACCTGATCAAAGTCGACCCGGTTATCCATCAACTCGCAGACAGCTTCGCGGCGCAACAGCTTCTTTGAATTGCGGTCAAAAAGCAGATCGACACGGCCTGCGTGGATCCCGAAGTGATCTGCCTGCGTAAACAACACCCCATTCGTTAGGCGACTTGGAATGTCCTGATGCGTGTGTCCGGCAATAAACACCGCAATCTCTGGAAATTCGGAAGTCAACGCCATCACCGTATTGGCGAAATCATCGCCCCCGGTGCGCTCCTTGAGTCCCATGTGACCGGTTAATATGATCGCATCCGCGCGTGCGCTCTTTGCGCTTGTAATCGCGTGGCGAACTGGCTCGACCGGATGTCGAAAATCGAGTCCCCGCGTTAATTCTGGCCAAAGCCAAAACCGCATCCCAGGCGTAGTAACGCCGATGATTGCGATCTTAATTCCCGCAATCTCCTTCAAAATGAACGGCTTGATCTTTCCAAATGGATGCTTTGCATCCGGAAATTCGCCCGCCGGTTTGCCTTCCAACAGCATGTTCGCGCCAAGTACGGGCATGTTTGATTGTTGAAGTGCGTGTTGGAAGCACTCCATCCCCCAATCGAATTCGTGATTGCCCACGATCCATGTGTCGTAGTTGAGATGATTCAGTAGATCGACCATCAACGCGCCCTTATTTCGCAGGCTGACATCGGTCCCTTGATAGACATCGCCGATATCGATCAAAATAGAGTTGGGATTTTGTCGCTGCCACCGCCTGATTTGGGTCGCGCAACGGGCCAGGCCACCACGATCTGCACTTCCGTCGTAGTCATGGCTTGGAAGGATGTGACCATGCAAATCCGTCGTGTGAAGGATTGAGATGCAAACCGTGTCGGGATTGAGCGCTGCCGCAGCACTTGCGAGCGTCGGAACTGCGCTTACCAATCCTGCCCGGCCAACCAGCTTCAGGAAATCGCGGCGACCCCAAACTTTGTCCTGCACGAGCATCGCGGCAAAATTAGTTACTGGTGGAAGGCTAGATAAAAATGAATTTCCGGTTCAAGGAAAAAGCGCGGCTCGAAAGCCGTATCGGGTAATCAATATCGCGTGTTTCACGCGCGCGGTAACTTGAATTTATAGTCGCGCGAACGGCGTTTTCTCGTTCGCGAGGGCAACGCATCAGAGTAGGGCCGCACGTGGGCAAACAACCCCGGCCGAAGCCAGTCCGTTATGTTTCGGATCAAGATCGGATCGCCTGTTAGTTGCAGCTGACCGCTGTTCTTGGCCGCCCGTATTTCCGTATCACCCGCCCAGATCCGAGTCATCGTTCGCAGGTCCGTAGTTAGATGCACGTCAACCTTCCTGCCTGGATTGTCCACGCACAACTCACGTGTCCCGTTTTCAAGCACGATCCACCAATGCCCAAACTTTGGAAGGCCGCGAAAAACGAACTGAATCACGGTGCACCCACCTGGGAGTTGGGTGGCATCGATGCGGCGATGAAGATCGTACATCAGCAATTCCACGTCGAGTTCATCGTCGTTCATCTGACCACGCGCCCATCGCATTCCCCACTTCCCCAGACCGAAGATGATTGGTTTGAGCTCCTTGGCCGCGGGCATTGGTTGATATTCTGTGCGCCGCTGACCGGGCGCCGTTTTGCGGACGATAAGGCCGCATTCCTGAAGCTGGTTCAAGCGTTTAGTCAGCAAAGTCGGAGAGATTTGCGACAACGCGCGCTGAAAGTCTTTGAAGCGAGTGGTCCCGAGCAACAGCTCGCGAATGATCAGGATGGTCCACCTTTCCCCTAGTACTTCGGCAGCTTTGGACACGGGGCAGAATTGACCATAGCGAATGCTCATGAGCGCCAGAGCGATACTACACACAAAGTAGTTGGTTGCTACATTCTACATCGTGGACAGCGATCGCGCGAAGCCGATATCATATCGCGTTAAGCAGGACGAAAGTCCAACCCAAATCAAACCTGCTGCTGCCTCACATGCTCAACCAAAATTCGATTGCCGATTTCAAAGTGAATCTTCGCGGCAAACTGATCGAACCCAGCGACGAAGATTACGACGAAGCTCGCAAGGTGCACAACGGAATGATCCACAAAAAGCCGCGGCTGATTGCCCGTTGTGTGGACGTCGCGGACGTCATCAGCTCGGTGAACTTCGGGAGAGAAAACAATCTTCTTGTCGCAATCCGCAGCGGCGGACACAACGCCGGCGGCTTGGGCGTTTGCGACGATGGTTTAGTCATTGACCTGAGTCCGATCAAATACACGCGCGTCGATCCGGCAGCGCGCACTGTCACTGTTGGAGGCGGATGCACTTGGGGCGATGTCGATCACGCTACACATGCGTTTGGTCTCGCCACCCCCAGCGGAATCATTTCTACCACCGGGGTCGGCGGCCTAACGCTCGGCGGTGGAATCGGACATCTCACCCGCAAATGTGGATTGAGTGTCGACAATCTTTTGTCGGCAGATGTCGTTCTTGCCAATGGCAAATTTGTTAAGGCAAGCGCTGATGAGAATTCAGACCTGTTCTGGGCCCTTCGCGGTGGTGGCGGAAATTTCGGTGTGGTCACTTCGTTTACGTTCACGCTCCACCCCATCCACACGATCTATGGCGGGCCCATGTTTTACGAATTAGGCGAAGCCGCTGACGTGATGAAATGGTACCGGAATTTTATTCCAGGCGCGCCCGATGATCTGAATGGCTTCTTCGCCTTTCTCACTGTCCCGCCGGTCGCGCCTTTCCCGGAACATCTGCAGATGAAAAAAATGTGCGCGATCATCTGGGCATACACCGGCCCCAAGGAGAAAGCGGAAGAGACGTTCAAGCCGATCCGGGCCTTCAAAAAACCTGCGCTCGATTTTGTGGGCCCTCTGCCGCACCCGGCATTACAGACCATGTTCGACGCGCTTTACCCTGCTGGCTTGCAGTGGTACTGGCGCGCGGATTTTGTGAATGAGTTAAGCGACGACGCGATCGCGCAACACATTCGGTTCGGTGAACAGCTTCCTTCGATGCATTCCACCATGCACATGTATCCAATCGATGGCGCAGCAGGACGCGTTGGCAAAAATGATACTGCGTGGAACTATCGCAATGCCAGGTGGGCCCAGGTGATCGTCGGTGTTGACCCTGATCCAGCGAACAATGAAAAAATCATCTCCTGGACCAGGAATTACTACGACGCAGTACATCCATATTCCGCCGGCGGAGCATACGTGAACTTCTTGATGGGCGACGAAGGCGAAGAACGCGTGAAAAAGACGTACGGCGACAATTATGAGCGACTGGTCGCAATTAAAAATAAGTACGACCCGAAGAATTTGTTTCGAGTGAATCAAAACATTAAGCCGAGCACGAAATAACAAGTGCGCCTACAGCATCGTCACCTTACAAGGTCAGCGGCCATCGCTCTCAGGTTCGATCTTGCGGCCAGTGGACCCCGCCTCTCCCCTTGCTGAAGGGGAGAGGATTGAGGTGAGGGGTTGCTTGAACGGCTCAGTCGGCCGGAACCCTCACCCTGCCCTCTCCCTTGGCAAGGGAGAGGCGAAGATGGATGGAACAGCGCCCGAACGAAGAAATGATTTTCGGCGAGTCGCGCCGCGACGGGCCAAAGAGCGCTGGCCCAGTGACGAAGGCGTTACGAATTTCAGTTTTGAAATCCTGTTGGAACGCGTGGATTCTGATCAATGACAGCCGATGAGTTAAAATCACTACAAGCCCCGTTTAAGGCGCAGTACCGCGAGCATCCTGAAACCGCCTTGATCACGCTTCGTGCGGAAGGACAACTTGGCCCAAATGTGACTTGCAAAATTGAAACGGGAAAAGGGCACGTTGACGCCGGACTTCACCCAGCTACCGGGGGCGATGGACGCAGCGCCTGTTCGGCCGAGGTGTTACTCGAAGCGCTGGTCGGATGCGCGGGTGTAACTTTAAATGCGGTCGCTACGGCTTTGAATATTCCCTTGCGCAGCGCGACCATCCGAGCGGAAGGCGATCTTGATTTTCGTGGCACGCTCGGCGTTTCCAGAGATGTTCCGGTTGGGTTCAAAGAAATCCGGTTGAATTTCGATCTGGATACCGACGCCAGCGAAGAACAACTCGCCACGGTAATTCGCCTGGCAGAACGCTATTGCGTCGTTTACCAAACCCTACGTAATCCCGCAAACATCCGCGTTTCCCACCACGTAATATCGCGCTAAAATCTTCCGTTATGCCCTTATACATGGACATTCACAATCTTCCCGAAGGAGCCACTATGGAAGACGTTGCGAAAGCCCATTCCCAGGACGTAGAAACCCAGCGCAAATACGGTGTCGAGTACAGCAAATATTGGCTGAACGAAAAGACCGGCAAAGTTTTTTGTCTTTGTCATGCTCCGAACGCTGAAGCTGCGGAGTGTGTTCATCGCGAGGCTCACGGTTTGATGGCCGAGAAAATCATCGAAATACAGCCCGAAGTCGCGGAGGGATTTCTCGGTAGCGGAGAGACGAACGAGGCAGGTGCGGTGATTTTGCCTGGCGCCGGCGCCGATGCACGAGACCCTGGAATTCGAACCATTCTTTTCACGGACGTGGTCAATTCCACAATCTTGACTCAAACACTCGGCGACGACGTAGCACTCGCGATTCTCGGCGTGCACGACACGATTGTGCGAGATGCCTTGTCCTCGGTTGGTGGGCGCGAAATCAAGCACACCGGCGATGGCATCATGGCGTCTTTTATTTCAGCGGCGGGCGCGGTGCGATGCGCAATTCAAATTCAACGCGAGTTGGACAAGCATGCGAGAGCAAACCCAAATGGCTCTCTGAAGGTGCGAGTCGGCGCAGCGGTAGGTGAACCTGTTGAACAGGACAACGACCTGTTTGGCTCGACAGTTCAGCTGGCTTCCCGGTTGTGCGCGCACGCGCAGCCCGAACAAATCCTGGTATCCAATGCGATTGCTGAGTTGTGCCTTGGCAAAGGTCTGTTTTTTGAAGATCTCGGCGAAGTCACTCTGAAAGGCTTCAGTTCCCCGATCCGCGCCCATGCCGCAGGGTGGAAGCAGTGAATAGACGAACAATTATTCGTGATGTTTTGCGAACATTCGCCTAATCATAGTTAGATGACTCGCGCCTTACATTGGTCGAAGCTCCTGATCGGTGCTGCCATAACCTTTCTGCTTCTCGTCGCTGGGCTTGTTGGACTTCTTTGCTTCGAGCGTTCGGGTGAGCGCACATACTACGGGCCACACTCCAGCATTCTCCGCGTTGGTGAGCGCGTTGCTATAGCTGACTCGCGATCAGGTGTAGTTCAGAGTGATCCGGCTTGGGACGAAGATTCTTGTGAGCCAGATCGCCCGATTAAGCTGCAGCTTGATTCAGGCGAGGTTGTTTCATTGCCACGTCGCACTTTGCATCGATGATCAGTCATCTAACCAATCGATGAAGCCAACGGCCCCTCCGGGAAATGCGTTCAGCGTGTTTGCCACGACACCCTGCCGTGGCTTATCTCTGTCTCGTTAGACCTCAGTAATGGATCGCTACACGTCAATGGGCATCTCGAACGATGCACGCGAGTTTCTCGACGCCGCTCAACTGACACGTCGCGAAAGGCCGGTCACCTTTACGCCTACATATTTTCTCGTGTGTCAGTCGCTCGAGCTATCGTTCAAAGCATTCCTTCGTGCACGGGCTTTAGCGACAAGCAGCTACGTGAGCTCAGCCACACCTTGGATGCATGCGTCGCCGCAGCAAAAGCTGCCGGCCTCGAAGGCCATGTCAGCCTCTCCGCCGGTGACATCGCAGCTATTGCGGCGATCAATCCGTATTACCAGCTCAAGGATTTCCAGTACAGCGTCAGCGGATACAAGTCTTTTCCTGATCCTGATGTTTTGATCACTCTCGGCGAACACCTTTGGAAGAGCCTCCGGCCATTCTGTGAGCAGCAGAGGACCTTCCACTTTGGCAAATCCACGGCGATAGCATGAAACGGTCTAACCACGCGATGCAGCGAACCGCGAGATGGCGTACGATCCACTTTATGAGTGTTTGCCGTCCATCTGTTCACTGCGTTGATCGCTGCTCAGGGCTCGCGGTCGCTGATCTTGTGTTTCATTAGGCTCGCTTACGCATGCTCAAACGCAAAGATCGCAAGTCGGGACGCTGTCTCTGCGGCTCAGTCCGGTACAGGGTCGTTGGCCCTCTCCGTCCAACGGTCATTGCCTGCCATTGCAAGAACTGCCGTCGCTTTTCGGGAGGTCTTTTCACCGTCACGGCAGCTAGGAAAGAGCATCTCGTGATCACGAACAAGGGCTCTTTAAGGTGGTTCCAGTCCTCGAAGCACGCCAGGCGCGGCTTCTGTGGTAAATGCGGCTCTAGCCTATTTGGGGCCTCGAACCAATGGCCATTCGTTTCCATTTCCGCGGCCTCGCTCAACGAGCCCACCGGGCTAAAACTGGCGGTGCACTCTTGGACGGAAGAGAGTGCAGACTACTGGTCGTTTGACCCGAAGCTGCCGCGGAAGCGTGGTCCTTC
>JBKPMH010000065.1:0-4729 GCA_046732035.1 Verrucomicrobiota bacterium | reverse complement strand
AATTCCTCGGCCCTGTAGCATTGGCGGCGTCGGGCGTGCGAACCGTGCGCAATGTTGCCGCATTATTGCTGGCATGCATTGGAGTGTTCTTGCTGACCAATGTGCGATTCAGCGGCGAGGCTATCGGGTACATTTTTGCATTTGCGAATTGCGCGCTGTTCGTTCTTTACATTTTGCTGGGACATCGAATCGCTGCGAGCGGCGGCCGCATCGGCGTTGAGCGCCTGGCGATGGCGATGCTCATCGCGAGCATCGTGGTTACGCCGATTGGTCTGAGCAACGCATTAGGAGCGCTGACGGATCCTGTACTTCTTCTCGCTGGCGCCGGAGTCGGAGTTTGTTCATCTGTCATCCCGTATATCTGCGATCAATTTGCCATGGCGCGATTATCTAAGCCCACTTTTGCGCTCATGCTCTCTTTGTTGCCTGCAACAGCGTGCCTGATAGGAATAATTGTTCTGCGACAAATTCCATCGTCGTCAGAATTAGTTGGTTTTGGCGCAGTGATAGCAGGAGTCGCTTTGAAACGAAGCGCGAATGATTAACCAGGAGAATTGAAATGAAATACACAAACCTTGGAAAGACCGGATTGAAGGTGTCCCAAATCTGTCTGGGTTGCATGAGTTACGGACTCAAGGAAGAGAGAGTGTGGGGTCTGGATGAGGAACAAAGCCGCCCTTTCATCAAACGCGCGCTTGAGCTTGGCATTAACTTTTTTGATACCGCCAACATGTATGGAACCGGCAAAAGCGAAGAAGTCCTGGGGCGGGCGGTGCGCGATTTTGCGAAACGGGATGAGCTAGTGATCGCCACCAAAGTCTTTTTTCCGATGCGTTCCGATGTGAACGGGCGCGGATTGTCCCGCAAAGCGATCATGACGGAGATCGATCACAGTCTGCGCCGACTGGGAATGGATTATGTGGATCTGTATCAGATTCATCGCTGGGATTACAACACCCCGATCGAGGAAACGCTCGCGGCCCTTCACGATGTGGTGAAATGCGGAAAGGCGCGTTACATCGGAGCGTCGTCGATGTTTGCCTGGCAATTCTGCAAGGCGCTTTACCTGGCCGACCTGCACGGTTGGACGCGTTTTGCTTCGATGCAGCCCCATTACAACCTGCTCAATCGCGAGGAAGAACGGGAGATGTTACCTCTTTGTTTGGCGGAAGGAGTTGGCGTGTTGCCGTGGAGCCCACTGGCGCGTGGTCGTCTTGCGCGTCCATGGGAAACGCAGCCGAGCACTGTGCGGGCCAAAACCGACGACTATGGCAAAAAGCTCTATTCAGCGACTGAGGAACTGGACAAAGGAATCGTCGATCGCGTCGGTGAGATCGCCAAGGCGCGAGGAGTTGGCCGTGCCGAGATTTCCCTGGCATGGTTGCTTCACCAACCGGCGATAACGGCACCCATTGTAGGCGCAACCAAACCGCAACACCTTGAAGAAGCAGCGGCTGCGGTCGATGTAAAACTATCGAGCACAGAGATTGAAGCGCTTGAGGATCGCTACGTTCCTCACAGCATCGCCGGATTCGAGTAATCACGCTTCCACAGAATGTGAATGTTTCGGCAGATGCGTATTCTTCCCAATCATGTTTCCTGATTACCCTGACTTCTTAATTAAACGCTTTGAGAACCCGGATGAGATCCGCACTTTTGAAAAAGGACGGTTCGAGATTATCAAACTCGGTGGAATGACAATCGGCCGTGCTACGTATGAACCGGGATGGAAATGGTCGCAGCACGTCGCCGCCATTGTCGGGAGTTCTCTATGTCAGGTCGAGCACGTTGGCTTGGTGATATCCGGCCAGGCTGCCTGTGCCATGGAAGATGGAAGATCTTATGTCATGAAGCCTGGAGATGTCTTTTACATCGGGCCGGGGCATGACAGTTGGGTCGTTGGTGATGAATCTTATGTTTCGCTCCACTTTCTCGGAGCAGAAAAGTACGCGCACGACTGAGACCGACGCTCCGCGCGCGGCTGAAGTGCTTAAACGGCTTCGAGGGCGCTCTGCAAATCGTCGATGAGATCACGGACGTCTTCCACGCCCACCGACAGCCTGACCAGCGAATCCGTAACTCCAAGTTTTTCCCGTTGCTCCTTTGGAACTGAAGCGTGCGTCATCAGAGCAGGGTGATTGATCAGGCTTTCCACGCCGCCCAAACTTTCCGCTAGCGCGAAGAGGTGCGTGTTCTCCAGAAAACGCCTTGTACCTGCGAGGTCCCCCTTCAAAACAATTGTTACGATCCCACCGAAGCCGCGCATCTGTTGGCGCGCCAGATCATGGTGCGGATGAGACTTAAGTCCGGGATAACGGACCAGTTTCACCTCCCGTTGTTCCTCAAGCCAACGCGCAATCTCAAGCGCATTTGCGCAATGTCGCTCCATACGCAGGGCCAGTGTTTTTAGGCTTCGCAGCACCAGAAAGCTGTCGAACGCGCCGGCAATCGCGCCCACGGAATTTTGCAGGAACCACATTTGATCGCCGAGTTCCTTGTTGTCGCCAACAACCACTACTCCGCCGACCAGATCGGAATGGCCATTCAGATACTTTGTGGCGGAATGCACCACGATGTCGAACCCGTTCTCAATCGGGCGCTGAATCCAGGGCGTTGCAAATGTGTTATCGCAAACCGACATAATTTTGTGCTCTCGCGCAATTTTTGCGATGGCTTCGAGATCGATCAATTTCAGCAGCGGGTTGCTTGGAGTTTCGATCCAAACCATGCGCGTGTTTGGCTTGATTGCGCGCTCGAGATCCTCTCCGTCCGTCAGATCCACATAGCTAAAATCAAGATTCGCCGAGCGACGGCGCACCTTGTCGAATAACCGGAATGTTCCACCGTAAAGATCGTCGCTCGCAACAATATGCGAGCCGCTTTCGAGCAGCTCGAGCACAGTAGCCATCGCGGCCAGGCCAGAGGCGAATGCGAACCCTCGGGTACCGCTTTCCAAATCGGCGATACATTTTTCGTAGGCGAGCCGGGTCGGGTTGATCGAACGCGAGTAGTCGTACCCCTTGTGCTTTCCGGGGCTTTCTTGCACGTACGTCGAGGTGGCATAAATCGGCGTCATTACCGCGCCAGTGGAAGCGTCGGGTTCCTGCCCGGCGTGAATCGCGCGCGTAGCAAATTCGTGCTGCTTTTTCATCTACAAACAATGTAAGCGCGAATCAGGCGGTTAGCTTGGATAAAACTGGCGCGTTGTCATTCTGAGCGAAGCGAAGAATCTCTGGTCAGTTATCCTCAGTATAAGGAGCAATAGACAGAGATGTTTCGCTTCGCTCAACATGACAACTAAGGAAAAGCTGGGATCACTTCGTGTTTTTCGCCCAATCCGCGCAAGCAGCAGGTCACCCCTTCGGCATGTGCAACCGCAAATATGAGAGCAGGTCGGATCGCGTGACTAGCCCGAGGAACTTGTCGTTGTCCATAACGATTGCGACACGGCCTCGATCAAAGACGTTCAAAAGGTCTTTGATCGTCGCCGTCGGCGCCAACGTTTCCAGCTTTGTCGTCATGGCATTTTTCACCGGATCATTGAAATGCGACGGATCGCGATTGACTTTAACAAGCACATCGGATTCATCGAGAATTCCGACGGCACGGCCATGTTGATCAAGCACAGGCACCTGTGACACGTCCGCTCCTCGCATGCGTTGGACCGCGGTGAGCAACGTGTCCGTGGGGCCTACGGAAATCACTTCGCCGGCTTCGTAACGATGGGAGATCAGATCGCTTAAATCGCCGTGAAGCGGGCGATGAATAAAGCCTTGTTCCGCCATCCAGAAATCATCGTACATCTTCGAAAGATATTTATTGCCGGTATCAACCACGAAGCTGACAACCCGCTTCGGTTTGGTTTGTTTACGGCAGTATCGAAGGGCTCCTGCCACCAGCGTACCCGTGGACGACCCGCCAAAGATTCCTTCTTTGCGCAACAGCTCGCGCACTGTGGAGAAGCTTTCGGCGTCATCGATCTCAAATGCTTCTGTTACCAGCGACATGTCGCTGATTTCCGGAATGAAATCCTCACCAATCCCTTCAACCGCCCAGCTGCCGGCTTCGTTGAGCTTGCCTGACTTAACATATTCGTAGAGCACGGACCCCTTCGGGTCGGCCAAAATCATTTCAATTCCTCGCCGAGGCTTCTCCCGATTGAAAAATCGCCCCAGGCCCGTCAGAGTCCCGCCAGACCCCACGCCCACCACGATCGCGTCCACATCGTGTCGCATTTGTTCCCAAATTTCTGGCCCGGTAGTGCGCTCGTGTGCCAGAGGGTTTGCGGGATTGCCAAATTGATTCACATAGAATGCGCCCGGGATTTCTTCGGCAAGTCGCGCTGCCACGTCCTGGTAATACTCAGGATGGCCGCGGGTCACATCTGAACGAGTGATCCGCACCTCGGCGCCGAGCGCTTTGACGTGCGAGATTTTTTCCTGCGACATTTTATCGGGAATCACCAGCACAACACGGTAACCTTTCGCGCCCGCCACCAAGGCAAGTCCAAGGCCGGTGTTGCCCGCTGTGGCTTCGACGACTGTGCCGCCCGGCCGCAATTTACCTTCGTGCTCTGCTGCTTCAATCATCGAAAGCGCAATGCGGTCTTTGATCGATCCACCTGGATTCTGATTCTCGAGTTTCAGAAAGAGCTGACAGGGACCGGCATCTAGCTGTGTGACTTCCACCAACGGCGTGTCGCCGATTAGTGACAGAATCTGAGGCGGAC
>JBKPMH010000064.1:0-5446 GCA_046732035.1 Verrucomicrobiota bacterium | reverse complement strand
CGTTTCCTGCCAAACGCGATTTTCCCCACTTCCAGAACAATTAGCAGGATTACATAGCCGAGAGCCGCGGCCAGCAAAGAACGAATGCCTGCGGCAAGCCGTGAATCTGCTTCCATCAAACCAGGCACAGCGACGCTGCAGGCGACTCCTGCAACGATTCCGCCGATCGTTATCCGGTCTGGAATAATAAAATGTTCGAGATCGATAAATGTTCCAACAATGAGTAGCGAAGCAAAGAGCCAATACGCGATCGCCGTTTCCCATGGAAAACTTTGCCAGATCGCCAGGAACAGCAGCGCAGTTACCAGTTCGACGGCGAAATAACGAAAAGCTATTTTTGTGCCGCAATTCGCGCAGCGGCCGCCCAGAAAAATCCAGCTGACCAAGGGGAGATTTTGATGCCAGGAAATCGGTTGTTTGCAGGAGGGACAAAAAGAGCGGCGCGGCTTGTTAATGGAAAGATCGGCAGGCCAGCGATAAATGCAGACGTTCAAGAACGATCCGACCGCTGCGCCCAATAAAAAGGCAAACACGCGGAATAAGGACTGGTAAACGGAATGATCCACGCGGTTAAGTGCTAATCGATTTCGAATCGCGCCGCTCCATGAGCCATGCGATCCAGATGCAGCTTTCGTAAAGCAGGCACATTGGAAGTGCCATCGCAACCAGGGTCAGGATGTCTGGAGTCGGGGTGATGATCGTGGCCAGGATAAAGATCAACACAATGGCGTAAGGCCGTGTGCGGGCCATAAATCTGTAGGTAATCAAGCCAAATCGAACCAGAGCCAACACGACTACTGGCAACTCGAAAGCCAATCCGAAGCCGATCGTAAATCGTGTAACGAAGGAATAATATTGTTGCACCGTCCAGGTGGGCGCCCAGCCGAGAGACTCTGTATCGCGGAAGAAAAACAGGATGGTTTTCGGCAGTAACCAAAAATAACAGACGGACACGCCAAGAAGAAATAACGCAAAGCTGACGATGATAGCTGGAACCAAAAACCGCTTCTCAAGTGCGGTGAGCGCAGGAAGCACAAATTCCGCAATGAAATAGAGTAGCAGCGGAAAAGAGAGCACGATTCCGGCGTAAAACGCCAGATGAAACGAAATCACGATTGAATCTGTGATGCCGAGTGCTTTGAGCGTTCCGATTTGTGAACCCACATCTCGCAACGGTGCCTGTAGAATGCGCACAAGCGTCGAGCGGAACGCGAAGCAAACGATCATCGCGGCCAACAGCGTGATGGCCATTTTTACAATGGTCCAACGAAGGTCTTCCAAATGTTCCAGAAACGGTTTGGAAGTTTCGCTTTCCGGCAGGTCGCGAAATTTGAAAATGTCTCGCAAAGTCATCAGCTCAAGTTCGATATTCGAAACAACCGCGAATCGTCAAATCAGGAGCGGTCAACAAATTCACCTGGAAGAAGGCCACACGCAGACAATCGTGCCCACATGCTCAGTGTGTTGGCATCTCGAATCTCGTTCTCGGCTATCATTCGGCGAATTTCTCCCACGCAAAATTCGCGGCAATCGATGATCGATTCTCCTTCGTCTCCCGGTGATGCCTCACATTCTTGTACTGGCCGGGCTAAAAAGAAATGACCGCGTTCATCTGTAAACCCCGGAGAAGTAAAGTAATAACCAAGCCTGATGAGTTTGGCGTCCCTGCCAAGTTCATAGCCCGCTTCCTCGCGAAGTTCGCGCAGCGCGACTTCCTCAACCGTTTCATCAGGCCGGCCGTCAATCTGACCCGAAGGCATTTCCCAAATTGCGGTACGAATCGGAATTCTCTCCTGATGAATGAGAACAATTTTTCCCGCCGGCGTCATTGGCGCGATGATCACCGCAGCTTTGCGGCGTACCGTCGTCCACGTGCGTGGCCCCGAACGAGCAGGTGTTCGCACGTGCTCGGTGACCACTTCGAGATGCGCATTGCCGAACTGCCTTTTGCTCGACATTGTTTCCCAGTTGTCCTGTTTCACGCGGGCATTCTAGTGGCCCGTCTGCCCAGCGGCAATTGCAGGAATGCGCAATGAACTGCAGAGCTCGTATGGCTGCTGCACCGCGTTTCCTGTCGCCAAGTGGATGAATTATCCGCCCGATGCAGCACGCGTTACAATCACGGATACGTAATTCGCATTCTCCAAAGCAAATTTCCGCACCTCGACCGTTACTTTCCTAACTGGAAATGTTTTCAGCAAATGCGCGGCGAGCTGATGCGCCAACGTCTCGACGAGACTGGTGGATTGATCGCTGACGAAACTTTTTATTTCCTCCGCCACGGCCGAATAGTTCACGGCGTTCTGAATATTGTCGCCCAAATCGCGCGTTTGCTGATATGGCCAAAAGGAAACGCTGACTGTTAACCGTTGCGGAGCCGCGCGCTCTTCTTTCGGGACTCCGATGCGCGTAGACACCTCGAGTTGTTCGATGTGAATTTCATCTGCAAAAGAATGTGATTCGCCAGTCATTGGCGAAGATTAGCGCAGTGCTCATCAGGACGACAAATCTGTTTTGGACCAATCGGCCTGTCTTGACGTTGTGATCCAGGCATCGACGTTTGATCCGTCATGAAAACTGTCTGGCGCGTTTTCGCTTATTTAAAGCGATACCCTTGGATGGCCGCGGCAACGCTGGCATGCGCGATTTTAAGCACGCTGATGGTGATCGTTTTTCCGGCCGTTACAAAGTGGATCATCAATGACGTGGTACGCGCAAATCGGCCGGACAAATTGCTGCCGCTAATCGCGCTTGCGGCGATCGCATTTGTTTGCCAGCACGGGTTCAACGCGCTGCGCATTATCCTGAACAACACGTTCGAACAGAAAGTGATCTTCGATTTGCGGAGCGATTTGTATTCTCATATCCAACTGCTGCCACTTCGATGGTTTGACAATCGCGCCACAGGCGATCTGATGACTCGCGTGATTGAGGACGTCAACTCGGTCGAACGTGTACTGATTGACGGAATCGAACAGGGGGTCATCGCCATATTGCAGGTGTTCATCGTCGTGGGAATGATGTTCTACCTGAACGCAAAGCTGGCGTTGCTGGCACTCGTGCCATTCCCATTGCTTATCGGCGGCACCCTGGCCTATACGCTGACGGCGCACCGGCGCTATCGCCTGCAGCGCCGGGCCTCCTCAGACATGAACGCGCTACTGCACGACAATCTCGCAGGGGTTCGGCAGATCAAAAGTTTCGTACGCGAGAACGAAGAGCACGCGCGGTTTAATCGGGTCAGCGATCAATTGCGCCACGCCACGCTGGTCGTGATGCGAGTATGGGCTGTTTACAGCCCGTCGATGTCGCTGTTCGAATCGATTGGCGCCCTGCTCGTACTCGGGTTTGGCAGTCACGCCGTGCTCACGGGTTCGATGCAAATTGGCGATCTCGCCGCGTTTCTAATTCTAATCGCATTTCTGTACGATCCGTTGAGCCGGTTGCACCAGCTCAATCAACTCGTGCAAGCCGGACGCGCAGCTGGCGAGCGTGTATTTGAAATTCTCGATGAACCAATGGAGCCGGGATTTGCAGCAGCGGCCTCCGACCGCGGGGGAACGCGAGCTCTCGGAGATATTCAGTATCAGGACGTGAGCTTTAGCTATGTAGAGGGGTTGCCGGCGCTGAGAAATATTTCGTTTCACGCGGAGCCGGGGACCACGGTCGCGCTGGTGGGCGCAACCGGCGCCGGTAAGTCGACCGTGGTGAGTCTGCTCGTGCGTTTCTATGAATTTACCAGCGGACAAATCTACATCGACCAAAAACCGATCCGCGAATATGACCTGCGTGCCTTGCGCGAGACGATCGGTGTGGTGACACAGGAAAGTTTTTTGTTCAACGGATCAATTCGTGAAAACGTTCTTATGGGAAAACCGCACGCGAGCGAAGCGGAATTATGGCGCGCGGTGATTGCCGCGAACGCGCAGCAATTTATCCAACGTCTACCCGACGGTTTGGACAGCGTCGTGGGCGAACGTGGAGTAAAATTAAGCGTAGGCGAAAAGCAACGACTCTCCATCGCCCGCGCTTTGTTGAAAGATCCGCCCATTTTGATTCTCGATGAAGCAACAGCAAGTGTGGACACCGCGACGGAGCGGTTGATTCAGGAAGCACTGGAGCGCTTGATGGCGAACCGTACTTCGATCGTCATCGCGCATCGGCTTTCGACGATCGTACGCGCAGATCAAATCCTGGTGCTGGATCATGGCCGCATCATCGAGCGAGGTACGCATGAGAAGCTGTTAGCACTCGGCGGTAAGTATGCGCGGCTGTGCGAGCAAAGTCTGCTTGAAAGCTCCCCATTACGGCAAACCGAACGGGCTGGAGAAGCTGTCAGTTCAGCGACGGCCGAGACGGAAGAAGAAGTGCCTGTCTGCTGACAGGGAGATTTCCATGTTGGATCCGAGCGAGAATCTCCTGTGTTCTCCATCCAGCGTTGGAGCTTTGTTAGCTGCGTCTGCCTGGAATCGCCGCAACTCTGGCGGACCGGGCTTCTGAGAAGTCTAGGTTCCGACGCGCTGAATGGCGGCTTCGTATTTTTCTTTTAACTCGGCGTAACGACGCTCGGCCTCCACAAGCGCGCGGCGCTCTTCTTCCAAGTTTTGTTCCAGATCACGGATCTGCTCCTGGAGAGGAACGGACATTCCCGCCACAGCCGGTCCAACGGGATCGCCCAGTTGAATTTCGGCCTGGGCACCACCAGCGTCTACTCGCCCTGTTTCCCGCAACTGGGGCATTTCCTGAATCTTGCAACACACGCCGCTGCGGGTGTTGATGACCAGAGTTTCGCCGTCAATTTCCCCGAGTCGAATGAACTCCTGAAGAGCACCGAGAGTTGTCGGCCCGTAATAATGGTTGCTGGTAAGCTCCACCAACCAGTCCATAGCGAGCTGGCCCAGCATTGGAGCTTTTACCCAGGTTTGCCGGTCATTCGAAAGCGTATCGTGTGGTGCGATCTGCGCTGCTGCCGCCCACCGCGCGATTTGATCAAAACGCACCGGACCAAAAGTGCTTCCATCTTCGTGCTTGCGCAGAAACCAACTTTGATTCACGAGCCCTATTCTGTTGGTGATGGCGAACCGGCAGGCGCCGCCGATGCAGAGGGAATAATGATCGTCTGTCCAGCCTGCAGTTTACGGCCGTCTTCGATGTGATTTGCGTTTTGCAACTCATCCACGGTTACTTTGTACATCTTTGCGATCGAAGTCAGTGTCTCGCCGCGTGCGACGATGTGGCTGTTGCCGCTGGCTGGATGCGATGCCCCGCCGGCTTCGGACGCAGGCGCGGCCGCGGAAGGTGTACTTTCGCCGATCATCACGCCCGGCCGTATATGTGCAATTTGCTGTTCCAGCTTCAAGATCTCCTGAGAGAGCGCGTCGATCTTGGCATTCTGTTCGTCTATTTTCTTCGCCAGCGCTTCCAGTTGAGCGTTATCATCTGATTT
>JBKPMH010000063.1:0-17122 GCA_046732035.1 Verrucomicrobiota bacterium | reverse complement strand
CCTGGCTTTGGCCAGATCCTCGGGCAGGCCAGTTTGGCTCTTGAAGAAAAGACGATCCCGATCAACGAGGGAGATCAACGCGATCGGCATCTCGAAAACGCGGGCGAGCTTGGAAATAACGCGATCGAAAGCCGGCTCGGCGTCGGAATCGAGAAGCTGCAACTCGACCAGCGCGGCAAGACGCTCCTCCTCGTCCTTAGGTATCGTGGCCAGCGACATTGCTTCATCAAGCAGTGGCACCGACGCGATCACTCGCTCAACGGCTTCGGCAAGCGATACAACCACTTCATCCGCGCCGGAATCTCGTAGGCGTTGGGCTGACTCGTCCTTACTTTCCAAGGTCGTGCCCCACAATCCAACGATAATCTTCACTTTCGGAAACTTGATACGCACTTTTTTGCACAGATATCGCGCGTGAATGACCGTTGAAGGCGGCACAACTGAGATGCAGACAACGTCGACATCGGCTTTTTCGGCGAAACTAAGTAACTCGCCCGTGACGAGTTTGCCGGGCGCGCTGGTTGCATCGAAACCTAGTTGTTGCAGCAGTTGGGCAAGCATGGTCCCGGCGAGCTCATCGCGATCGTCTCGCGCTGGCAGGCAGCACACACGATACGAGATCGCGATTGCAGGTAACGGTACTTCCTTCGAGGCATCCTGCTCGGCTGGGACACCTTCACCAGCGTCGTGCGGCGCGGTTATTGGACGCGTCTCGAGATCTTCGATCAGATCCCGGATACTCTGCTTTATTCGGAGTAGATGCTCATGGTCCAGTGTATCCAATCGGGCATCATTCTCCGCCGTAGTGATGGCTGGGATTAAAATCGAATCGTAGAGCGCTGTTAGCGAATGGGCCTTCAAATAGGTTTCTACGAATTCTATCTCGTCCTGTTCACCAACAGTGAGCAGACGGTGATAGCAATCTTGCGCCGGAGTAAGCGCTTCTTCGTCGCTGAGCAGAATGCTTAGGAAAGAAAGACTTGGCACATGCCGACCCATCACCACGAGGCAAACTGTTAACGGTGTGGCGAGGACCAAACCGACCGGCCCCCACAGCCATGTCCAGAAAACCGCGGCGATGATCAGCGCGATGGATGAGATGCCTGTATGTTTGCCGTAGAGCAGTGGCTCCAAGGCATTACTCAGACTTAATTCGACCGCCGTGAGAATTGCCACGGTTAGAATCGGTTTCGTCCAGCCTGGTGAGACGGCGAGCGCGAGGAGCGTCGGAAGCAAGGTAGCTATCCATGGTCCCACGTAAGGAATGAACCGGAACACGATGCCGAACGCACCCCACAGCAAAGCATTGGGAACTCCGATAAGATAAAGAGCAACTGCTATACAGACGCCGTAGATCACGTTTATTAACAACTGCATCCGGAGATAGCGCGACACGCGATCGGCCGCATCGTCCATGGCCTGTGTCGTCATGCTGATGCGACCCTGGCCGATCAGGCGTATGAGTCGACTGCGCAAGTCTTCGCGTTCAAAGAGCATAAAAATCACCAAGATTAGAACCAGGAACGCGGTACCCAGCGGCCCGATCAGGGGGGTAATCAGCGTCTTAATGAGTTCGACCGGATTTGCCTTAGAAGTCTCGACCACTTTTACGGGCGTCGTTGCAATCGGTGGGTGTGGCGGAGACGCCACTGCTGTCTCAGGTTTGCCGACTTCCTGCGTGATAGTAGGTCCAGGCGATCCACCCGGGAGTTCTTTTTTCAGTTCGTCAACGGTGTCTGTAACTTTGCTGAGTATGCCTCCTTTCGAAGGCTGAAAAGCATGCAGCTTTGAGGCAATGTTGCCCTTGTACTCGGGCAGCTTTGTCGCCACATCTACGAGTTGCCGGGAAATCATCCATCCGGCACACCCCAGGGCACCAAAGATCAGCCCCACCGCGAGTATCACCGCCGCGATGCGACCAAGCCAGCGCTCAAGCCTCGCGACGAGAGGCGAAATAAGAAATGTCAGGAGCGCGGACAAGGCGACCGGGATAAGCAGGCCTCGCCCGAAGTAAAGCGCGGCGATGACAAAGGCTGTCAGCGCTATGGCCCAAAGGCCGAGAAGCGCCCGAGTGGAGGCGGTCTGGCTCTTGGGTCTGGGCATGTGATGAAAGAGATTAAGAATAGGATACTGCAACAACTCTCACAACGTCCAGTTATACGATCGCCGTGCATTGCGGGCCGCCCCGTGATGCACATGTTGGCTATCACGATTGAGGGATGAAACAGCGCAGTGCTTCCGCCTGGCGTTCCGTAAAAACGAAATGTCAGCTATTCAAGTGACTGAATAAACCATCGCGTGGAGTGCAAATGTCATAACTTTCCAATAACAATAGAAGTTGAGTGGAATACCGGATTGCTTCGCCTATAGCAGTCGACGCAGAAGTTTTTTACTGTGATGAGTCCAAATTCATTGTTTGGCCAGGCTTGTTATCATGGAATAGATTCGGTTTTATGCCATTCGAACAATTTAATCTGGGAGAGCTGGATAAGGAACGCCGCAAATCCCTTGCCACATCTATTCGTATTATCGGTGTGGAAGAACTCAAGGCGCTAGGAGAAACAATCTTCCGTTACGCGGACGATCCGTGGCGAGAAGCGTTCTTTAAGTTCATTGCCGACAATCGCGGCGCCACATTTCATCATGCCGTCACTAGCGATGGTGTGAACATTGTCTATTGCCGCGATCACGACAAAGGCATGTGGTTCCTGCCGGGCAGCGGCATGGGACCATTGCAAGCGACCGGCCGCAACATCATGAAGGAAATGATCGAGAGCGGCCGTTGAAACATCAGCGCTGCGCTGTCATACCGGCAACAGTCAGAAAGTCAGGGTGTAGTTGAGGATGATACGAAAGTCTTTAGTCGCCGATTGATTACTCAGCCAGTTGTGCCCGTAGCGGAGACGCATCCACAAGTTTTTTAGCGGACCGGTATCGATGCGATAATCGGCAGTGACGTCGATCTCGTCTTCGCGTTGATTCTCGAGAAGTTCCCCGTGCGCGTAATTGGCAAAAGCCGTGAACCCTGGGAGCCCAATACGTGCAAAATCGTAACTGATTCCAACCCGAAATGAATCTTCACTGGGCCCAGCGAAGTCTGAAATCATGATCGAATTGAATGCCGGGACACCGCCAAATTGCCGTAAAATTTTCAATCCACTGGTGGTGGTACTTGTGAAAGACATGCTGAGCACAGCGCTGCGATAGCTCGCGCTCATAGATGCGCCATACAGTTGTACATCGAAGTTGCCAAGCAAATGATCGCCAACACTTCGCTGGTCGATAAATTGCAACTCACCGCGAACTTGAAAATCATCCCGTAGATGCCAGGTCTTACCCGCTTCTGCGTATCCAATGTTCAGTAGATCGCATGTTAGTTCGTTGACGGCTCCTAGGTACGCCTTATCGGTCGCGCCGAGTAAGAAACCGGCAGCGCTGGTGCCGCGATCGACGCCGGGAATCCCTGCAACTTCCGCCATCGGCCGGAATTCCGCACTCGCCTTGCTCTTTTCGCGCGCCACATAGGCAAACCCGAGCCGGAAGATATCCGAAGTTTGTATATCGATACGATACGCTTCGAATGTATTCGGGATCATGCGGGTATCGTCACCGTTAATAAACGGCAATTCCATCTGCTGGCGAAATAACGTGGCCGTCACTGTTTCGAGACGTAATTTTAACCAGGCCTGACCAAGTACGATAAATCCGTCGCCGTTGGGTCGCAGAAGACCTGTGCCGCCAGGGTCGTTCCCGGTGGCAAGAGGCTGGGTTGTGTAACCGCCTATTCCGAGTTGTATCGTTTCGCGCCACCAACCTGACTCGAATATCATCGCGCCCCCACCCGCGAAGGCTTCGTGCCGGCCATCTTCATCGTCCAAGCGGCGATAGTAGAACCGTGGTTCGATACTTAAGATGGAATCGCGCAAAAATGGTTCCGGACTATATGGGGCCAACCTCCAACCGCGAATTCGCACGAACGGTTCGTCCAATGGCGATACCTCCTCGCTAGCGCTTTCCGCCGGTTCGCGTGTCGCCGCTATATATTCGGGGGGATTTCCGCAACTGAGGCCGTGCGCAAAGAGCACGATTACGATCACCGTGGGTCCTTTGCATTTCACGAAATGAGATTCCTAAACGAGAACGCGGCGATCCCCTAACGAGTCCCTCAAAAACATAAGGCTCCGGTTGCTGAATCGGATGTTTTCTATCGCACCACGGCGCTGATCAAAGCAAGCACGCCAAGAAACGCGACCAGCATCGCCACAACCCCAGCAATAGGCGCCGGTAGTTCGGGGCAACGCTCGCGCAGGGCCCTCAAGGCCCGGCGTTCCTGCAGATCCGCCAAAAGTAAACTGAGCAGTCCGATAGCGATCATAGCGATACCAACGCCCCTCGGACTCAGCAGCGTAGCCGTCTCACCCTGCTTTTCTCGCAGATACTGTAGTACTTTTGCGATCGCGAACCCAAACGAGATGAGTGCCAACGCCGTCCGCACCCAGGCGATCCGGGTGCGCTCGTAGGCAAGCAATGTACGCTCATAGGCCAATTGCACTCTGGGGTCAGCTTGTGTCCCGGATTGTTTATCCATGGCTTGGCCATTCATAACTGTGTTCCCTCAGGAATCAGCCCGGATTAAGTCAGAGTGCGTATGAGCAGATCAACCATCGCTATCGAATTGTGCCGGTTGTCCGGTTGCGGCGAGAACCGATCGCCACCAACCGCTGGCAGGGTCGAGGCGCTTGGTCTGCGCGGCGAGCAGTTCGATCGGCACATGAATGAAGCGTTCGTGTAAAAAACCAATCACAACACCGGTCTTGCCGGCCATTGCCGCGTGAACCGCGTGACGCGCGTACAGATCGCACAGCAACGCATCTTCACTATTGGCCGGCCGACTTCGAATCTGATAGCTCGGATCGAAATAACGAACAACAACTGGGATGCCTTCGGCTTTGAAATATGACGTTATCTCCTCACACAGCAACGGTCCTATATCACCGAGTTTTACATTCCCGGATGCGTCGCGTTTCGTCCTGTCGGCGCCAAGCAGGTGCTGACCTGCTCCTTCTGCGACTGCGATCACGGCGTGAGATTTATTCGCCATCCGTTGCTTAAGCGCCGTTAAGAAACCTTTAAGCGTAAATGACACTTCAGGAATTAGCGCGAAGTTTACGTCCTGACTCGCCACAACCGCGCCGGCGGTAACGAACCCTGCGTGGCGACCCATCAATTTTACCACGCCGATACCTCCGGGGACGCTGAGCGCCTCCGTGTGCGCGCAATCGATCACGCGCTTTGCTTCTTCCACAGCGCTGAAAAAGCCGAACGTCCGCGATACAAAACCGACATCGTTGTCAATTGTTTTCGGTACGCCTACAACGCAGAGTGCGTGGCCCCGCTTGCGCGCTTCCTGGTATAGCTCATTTGCGCCACGCTGTGTTCCGTCCCCGCCTATGGCAAAAAGAACGTTCACATCCCGAGCAATGAGATTGTCCACGGCTCTGCCAATGTCGACAGGGCCTCGCGAAGTGCCGAGGATTGTCCCGCCATGTTGATGAATGTGATCAACAAACTCCGGCGTGATCTTCGCTGGTTCGACTCCACATTTTGGATCAAGCCCCTGATAGCCGTTGCGAAATCCGACCACTTCGGCGACACCGTAGCCGTAGTGCAGTTCCAGGAAGAGCGAGCGGATCACGTTATTAAGACCGGGACACAAGCCGCCGCAGGTCACAATGCCAGCGCGTGTCTTCCTGGCATCGAAGAAAAGATTTGCTCGCGGACCGGCCAGTTCGAATTGCAAACCCGGCTCGGCACCGACCTCGATCCGCTCCGGGATACGAACATCATCGCTGATCGTGTGACTCAGTTTTGAAGGAAAACGCGCTTCACCTAAAGTAGGCGTATTCATCGGAAAAGAAGGATCGCGAGCACTTGCGCAGACAAAATGCGCAGAAGCGTGGTAAGCGGATATACTGTCGCGTATCCAATAGTGGGCGCGTCGGAGCGCGCGATGTTCGAAGCAAACGCAAGCGCAGGCGGATCGGTCATACTTCCGGCAAGCATGCCGCTAAGATCCATAAAATTCATTTTCCAAACCGTGCGTGCAAAGACGCCGATCAGCATCAACGGAAGAATCGTCACACACATGCCGGCCAGCAGCCATTGAAGACCCGTGACAGTGAAAACAGTAGAGAAAAATTTAGCACCCGCTGCCAATCCGACGGCCGCGAAAAAAAGAGCAATTCCAAATTCGCGGAATGCGAGGTTTGTATTTACTGGCATGCGCCAGACCTGGCGACGAATGCGGCCTACGCGGCCAAGGATTAACGCAACAATCAGCGGACCTCCGGCAAGCCCGAGCCGGATTGGATGTGGCAGCCCGGGAAACATGATCGGCATCGTTCCGACAGCTATTCCCAGGACGATGCCAATAAAAAATGGAATAAAATGCATCTCGTTGAGTTCCTTGAGTGAGTTGCCGAGCGCAGCGGCCGCTTTGTCGAGGTCGACATCCCGACCCACAATTTGCACCATATCGCCGAACTGCAGCCGCAGACCGGGCACAGCCGACATTTCGATGTCCGCGCGACTAATCCGAGTGACGGCGACACCGTAGCGATCATCGAGATCAAGTTCTGCGACGCTTTTGCCCAGCACCGAGCGATCAGTGACAACTACCCGGCGGAAAGTAATGTCGCTTTCGGCGAGGACCAGATCCTCATCACTGGGCTCGCCGATAACGCGCTCAAATTGATCAAGGCCTGAAGGCGTGCCGACAACAGCGACGCGGTCTTCGCGATGGATTACGGTAGCGTCAGTTGCAGCCTGAGTTTCCTGGCCGTGACGTACACGAGAAATTGTAACGCCGGTTTCAAGGCGGCCGGGAACCATATCGAGGCGAACGCCGTCAAGCTTCGAATTTGTCACGACGAGCGTCCGGCGCTCGAGCGGCTCGATCCGGCGACGGTTCCTCGCAGCAAATTCCTTTGCCTCGAGTACCGGGTCGATGCGGAAAATTTGCTTGAGTAGCAACAGCGTTCCGATCATTCCCGCTATGGCGGTGGGATAAGTCACCGCGTAAGCCAGTGCCGGCAATGCCAGACGATCAGGCGTGATTTCAGGTGTCATCGCCAGCGCCTGCGTCGCCGCACCGAGCGCTGGTGTGTTTGTTACCGAGCCACAAAGAACACCTAGAACCGCCGCCATGTCGAAGTGCGCAAGCCAGCCGATGATCGGCGCCGTCAGCGCTCCGAGAATCACAATCGCGGCGGCAAACAAATTCATTTTTACTCCCTGCTCCCGCAGTGTCGCAAAAAAGCCGGGACCTAACTGAAGACCAATCGTAAACACGAACAGGATCAATCCGAATTCCTTCACAAAATCAATGGTGCGATGATCAATCGGTTGACCGAAGTGTCCAACGAGAATCCCTGCGAAAAGCACGCCAGCTGTGCCAAGACCGATGCCTCGGATCTTGACACTGCCGAGGGCCATCCCTAACACGCAGACGAAGGCAAACAGGCCGATCGCGTGTGCGATCGGTTGGGTCTTATAAAGATCGAAAAGCCAGGTCATGCCTTAGCCACAGGCGCGGCGGCTTTCACCTCGGCGCTCGCACCTGGGGCGTAAGTCTCAAAATTCTTATTAAAGAGCGCGGCCAGCTTCTTTGCTGCTGCGTCATAAGCAGATTTGTCGGCCCAGCTTTCCCGGGGTCGTAGAATCTCGGAGGGAACGCCAGGGCACTCAGTGACGATCTCGAAACCGAACACTGGATCACGTTCGGTCTTCGATTCGACGAGAGCTCCGCTATGAATGGCATCGATAATGGCGCGCGTATTCTTAAGGCTAATACGTTTGCCAGTGCCGTAAGCTCCCCCGCCCCAGCCCGTGTTGACCAACCACACCCGTGCCTTGTGTTTGCGCATCTTTTCCGCGAGCAACTCCGCGTATTTGCTGGGATGCCAGACGAGAAATGGTCCGCCGAAACAAGGCGAAAACGTGGCCTGCGGTTCGGTGACACCCATCTCGGTGCCTGCCACCTTGGCAGTGTAGCCGCTAATAAAGTGATACATTGCGTGTGCAGGCGAAAGCGCAGCTACCGGTGGTAGCACACCAAATGCGTCGCAGGTGAGAAAGATCACGTCGGTCGGATGGCCCGCAATGCACGGTATTTTTGCATTTGCGATGAAGTCAATAGGATACGCGCCGCGCGTGTTCTCCGTTATACTCGTGTCGGTGTAATCGACACCGCGATCTTCATCCAGCACGACGTTCTCGAGCACAGACCCAAATCGTAGCGCCTGAAAAATGTCCGGCTCGTTTTCCGGCGTGAGATTAATCGCTTTCGCATAACAGCCCCCTTCGATGTTGAAAATGCCATCATCACTCCAAACATGTTCGTCATCACCAATCAGATGACGCTTCGGATCTGCTGATAGAGTGGTTTTGCCCGTGCCGCTGAGGCCGAAGAGCAGTGACGACACGCCTGTATTCTTATTGGCTGTGGCGGAGCAATGCATCGACAGCAGGCCGCGTTTCGGTGCGAAATAATTCGCAACAGTGAAAACCCCTTTCTTCATCTCGCCAGCATATTCGGTGCCAAGAATAACGAGTTCTTTGTCCTCAATGCTCAGGTCGATGCTGGTGGTCGATCCCATGCCAGTCGTTAGGCGATTCGCTGGAAACGCGCCGGCGTTATAGATTACGAAGTCTGGCGTGCCAAAGCTGCCAAGTTCTTCATGGGCCGGCCGGATCAGCATGGTGTGCATGAACAGCGCATGATAAGGGCGGAAGCAGATGACACGGACTTTAATGCGATATTTCGGATCCCAGCCTGCAAAGCCGTCAAAGCAGTAAAGCCGCTCGCGGGTGTTGAGATAATCGATCGCACGCTGGCGGTTGATTTGGAACGTTCGTTCGTCGCACGGAATGTTCACTGATCCCCACCAGACATCGCTTTTCGAAGCGGGATCTTCGACCACGCGTTTGTCCTTTGGCGAACGCCCGGTCTTGACTCCGGAGTAGGCCACAAGCGCGCCGTTCTCGGCAATGCTGGTGTCCTTCTCGTAGCGAACGGCGTGCTCGTATAGCGCGCTTGGCGAAAGATTGCGATGAACTTCAGCGACGTTCAGACCGTGCTGGTCTAAAGTGAAAAAGGCGGAATTCGTGGAGCTCATTGTACAGTGCAGTTGCAATTCTATATTATAGCACGGTCAGAAAGCCTGCTGTATCGGACCAAAGTCTTAGTCAGGGGCGAATAGACCGATCGCTTCGAGCCAGGCTGCTGCTGTGGGTTAAGCTCTTTTATTTCACCGACTGTGCTGCCAGCCAGGCAGTTCGATTTTCACCGATCAGCGCGAGACATTCATCTATGGAATCAACACAATGAGGGATTGTGAAATCGATGTCACTGGCCAGTTCGTTGCCTTTGTCCAACATCGAGCGGCGACCCCATTCCACCAGTTCCGCCCACATCTTTCCCACCACAATCAGAGGCGTGTTATAAAGTTTGCGCACTTGCAGGAGTTGCCAGGCGAGTGACAACTCCAGCAGAGTTCCGATGCCGCCGGGTACCACCACGAAAGCGTCTGAGACAATCATGAAATGGTGGAGTCGCGAGAAGAAGGTGCCGTGTTCATAGGCCTGACCGACAAATGGATTGATCTCCTGCTCAAAGGGTAACTCCACACGAATACCCACCGAGCGTCGACTTGCCTTCTCGATTGAGTGCGCCCCTTCATTCGCAGCTTGCATGAGTCCTGGACCGCCGCCGCTTATGATGTCGCAACCCATTCTAGTTAGCTCCGCAGCGAGTTTCTTGACTCCGTCGTACGCAGGTGTGCCAGCCTTTAGGCGTGCAGAGCCGAAAATAGTAACGCGATAGTTTTGACGCGTTGTGCGACGAAGGCGCGTCAGTTCATTAACGACCTGCCATAGGCCGGTCACTGCACGTTCGACAACCTCGGTGGCTGCATCTTCGTTGCTGAGGCGAACGATGTCGGATTGACCGAACGATGATTTTTTCTTGCTCATGTTGTGGTTGGATTTGGTTGAAGTTCAGCACGCAGCACTGCCAGGGAGCGCGATTGCAATGGAAATTCGCTTAGCTGCTCGAATGTGCGCCTTATTGCATGGCGCGCAGCAGTATCGAGCACGCATGTCCAGCGAACGCGGCGCTGTCGCGTGCCGAGCCGAAATGAAACGGCTCTATCGCCGGCATTCAAAAGCACGGTGAATGAATCTCCGACGATTCGCTCCCCATCTTCGCCAAGTTCTGTGATCTGATCACCGGGCAGAACCATGCCCAGGCACCTTGCGAAGCCAGACTCCCAATCGCGGTCGGACATCTCTGTGCCATCTGGCTTAAGCCAGTACAAATCTTTGATCTCTGAGCCATGAATCGGGCGGCCCTGGAAAAAATGGCGGCGCCGAAAGACCGGCTGGGTTTTGCGTAAGCGCATGATTTCCCGCACAAAGTCGAGCAGAGCACTCTGTTCCCCGGTGAGATTCCAGTCGACCCATGCGAGTGGCGAATCCTGACAATACGCGTTGTTGTTGCCATTTTGTGTCTGGCCGAGTTCGTCACCTGCAAGAAGCATCGGCACACCTTGCGAAAGAAGGAGAGTGGCCAGGAAATTCCGTTGCTGTTGCAAACGCAATGCGTTAACGGCTGGGTCGTTCGTGGGTCCTTCGGCGCCGCAGTTCCAGCTATCGTTCTCGTTCGTACCGTCGCGGTTTTCTTCGCCGTTCGAGTCATTGTGTTTCTGGTTGTAACTCACTAAATCGCGCAGTGTAAAACCATCGTGCGCAGTAATGAAATTGAGGCTTGCGCTGGGCCGACGGCCGTTGTGTGAATACAGGTCACTGCTGCCTGAAAGCCGTGACGCCAGTTCACCGAGTGTGCCGCCGTTGCCTTTCCAAAACCGCCGCACGCAGTCGCGGTATTTCCCATTCCATTCAGTCCAAAGCACGGGAAAATTTCCGACTTGGTACCCGCTGGGACCCAAATCCCATGGCTCAGCGATCAGTTTTACACCGGAAAGAACCGGGTCCTGGTGAATGATGTCGAAAAATGTGCTGAGGCGATCCACTTCCCACAACTCCCGGGCAAGCGCGCTGGCAAGATCGAAACGGAATCCATCAACGTGCATTTCCTGCACCCAATAACGCAACGAATCCATGATGAGCTGGAGTGTGCGCGGGTGCGCGACGTTGAGCGAATTTCCGCATCCAGTGAAATCCACGTAACGGCTGCGGTCGTCGGCCAAACGATAATACGCGGCATTGTCGATCCCGCGCAGCGAGAGCGTCGGGCCTTCGTGATCGCCCTCGGCGGTGTGGTTATAAACCACGTCGAGAATGACTTCGATGTTGGCGCGGTGAAGCTGTTTCACCATTGTCTTGAATTCACCCACAGCGCCTTCTGGTCCGCTTGCGGCATAGCGCGGGTCGGGGGCGAAAAACCCGAGTGTGTTATAGCCCCAGTAATTCACACGATTGCGCTCTACTAGAAAGCGCTCATCAACGTGATAGTGAACGGGCAGCAGCTCGACTGCCGTCACGCCCAACCCCTGCAGATGCTCGATGGCTGCGGACGACCCCAATCCGGCGTAGGTTCCGCGCAAATCCTCAGGCACGTCCGGATGGAGGTTCGTGAAACCTTTCACGTGCAGCTCATACACGACCGTCTCATGCCAGGGCGTGCGTGGCGCGCGATCATTGTTCCACTCAAAGCTTGCATCGACGATGCAAGCGAGCGGCGCGAAAGCCGCCGTATCGCATTCAGGATCGACAATGCCGCTATTCCAGCGCAGGTCGCGCGCGATTTGTTTAGCGTAAGGGTCGAGGAGAATTTTTCGCGGGTTAAAGCGATGCCCGCGTGTGGGATCATCTGGCCCGTGAATACGGTATCCGTAAATCTGGCCTGGCTTCACATCAGGCAGACAGCCATGCCAGACCTGGTTGGTCTTTTCCGGTAACGTGATGCGATGCGACTCCCCTTGAGCCTCAGGCAAATCGAAAAGGCAAAGCTCAACTCTGGTCGCGTTTTCAGAGAAGATCGCGAAATTTACGCCGCTGTCCGTAAGACTTGCACCGAGCGGCGACGACAGACCCGGCAAGCAGCGGATTTCTTTTCTGTTTTTTAACATTCAATGGAAAGGCGCATTAGCTCGATCCGGTGATTGGCGTTTGGATTTCGCGGCGATGGACCGGCGACGAGCATCACGCGTTCTGCGGCAACACCGTGTTTGCGCAGCCACTGCGCTGCCCACTGCTGCCAGTCGTCAGGTTCCTCTGCGAGGTCAATGGGGTGGACGCCGTAGGAAAATGCGAGATTCTGACAAGCAGCAGCATCGCGGCTCGGCGCAAGTATCCAGACCGGTGGTTTGCACCGCGAGATGGCGCGAGCTGTAGTTCCGCCCTGCGTCGGCACTAGGACGGCATCGCATGGCACCGTGTCCAGAGCGTGCTCGACAAGCGAAGCCATGCGACCAATGCCCGTAATCGCTGCCTGCTGTTGCAGGAACTCACGCCGGCCACCAAGACTGGTGCGCGATCGGTGTGTCTCGGTGAAAGCGGCGATCTTCGCGAGCATCATCACGGCTTCCTCGGCAAATTTGCCCATCGCCGATTCGCCAGAGAGCATGACGCAATCCGCCCCATCGAGAATCGCGTTAGCCACGTCCGTTGCCTCGGCACGCGTGGGAACACGGCTGCTCATCATCGACTCCAACATTTGCGTCGCAGTAATGACCGGTTTGCCAGCAAGGTTCACTTTGGCGATGAGCTGTTTCTGCGTGTAGGCAATTTTTTCGATCGGCACTTCCACTCCGAGATCGCCGCGTGCGACCATGATTCCATCGGCCGCCGCGAGAATCTCGTCGAAGTGCGCGAGAGCGTCAGACCGCTCGATCTTTGCAATAATGAATGGTTGTGCGCCCACTTTTGTCGCTGCCGCGCGCACCGCCTCGATGTCAGCAGCGCGTTCGACAAATGACTGACTCACAGCGTCGACGCCGGCTTGAAGCGCAAATTCGAGGCACGCGCGATCCTGGTCGGTAAACGCACTGATGCCTAGATCAATTCCCGGAAGGTTCAGGCCTTTGCGTGATCGCAGTTCGCCTCCGACAGCGACGGCGCACTCTACGTCATGACCAACAACACGCTCCACCACGAGCTGTACAAGACCATCGTTAAGAAAAATCCGATCACCAGGCTTCACCACCTGCGGCAGCGACTCGAAACTCACCGAGACGCGTTGCGCGCTCCCTACAATGTCTTCATTCGTGAGGGTGAAACGCTCACCCGGAGCGAGCTGAATTGGTTCTGAATCGATCTTACCGAGACGCATCTTCGGTCCCGGCAAATCGGCCATGATTGCCACGCGCCGGCCGGTTGAACGCGCTGCCTCACGGATACGACTGACGATTTCTGCATGATGTGAAAAATCGCCATGCGAAAAATTCAAACGAGCAACGTTGAGCCCTGCACGGACGAGGCGAACCAGCATCTCCGGCGATTCAGAGGCTGGACCGATGGTCGCGACGATCTTGGTTTTATGTGCGGGCAGTGCCGCATTCATCACGCAAAAATCGTCTTGCCAGTTCCTCGGAGGTCGCTCACCGCCTGTTTCACGCGCTGGGACATCGCCATCTCCGCGACAGAAAGATAAGATCGCGGATCATAAACTTTCTTGTTGCCGACTTCGCCATCCACTTTCAGCACGCCATCGTAATTCTTAAACATGTGTCCAGCGACCGCGCGCGTGAATGCATATTGCATATCGGTATCCACATTCATCTTCACCACGCCATAGTCTAGCGACTCGTGAATTTCCTCCTGCGTAGAACCCGAGCCACCGTGGAACACAAGGTAAAACCGCGCTTTTTCACCGTATGCTTTCACAACCGCTTCCTGGCATTCCTTCAACACACGCGGTCTCAGCTTAACGTGCCCCGGTTTATAAACGCCATGGACGTTCCCGAAAGTCGCTGCGAGTAAGTAGCGACCGCCAATGGGGTTCAATTTGCGCGCAACTTCAAGCGTGTCCTCTGCCGTCGTGTAAAGCTTCGCGGCGTGATCACCGACTACGTCATCCTCCTCGCCGCCTACGGCGCCTGTTTCGATTTCGAGCACCAATTCGTTTTTTGCGAAGCGCTCCAGCAGCTTTGCAGAAATATCGAGATTTTCCTGCAACGAAAGATTGCTCCCATCGAACATGTGCCCTGTAAAAAGATTGGGCCGACCCGCAGCGCGCCGCTTCTCCGTCTCCTCGACAAGCGGAATGACAAACTTATCGAGCTTGTCCTTCAAACAATGGTCGGTGTGCAACGCAACGTAGACCGGGTATTTCTCGGCTGCGCGATGCACGTGCTCGGCAATCGAGATTGCGCCGAGCGCCATGTCCTTAACCGATGAACCCGATGCGAATGCTCCGCCGCCTGTGGAAATCTGGATGATGCCGTCCGCCTTGCTCTCTGCAAGACCGCGCAGGACGGCGTTAGCAGTGGTAAGTGATGTGACATTAACTGCCGGAAGGGCGTAGCGCCCGGCGCGCGCTCGATCGAGCATTGTGCAGTAAGTTTTATAATCGGCGACTGGCATGAAGCTTCCTCATTGTGTTTGTTCCGCGGGCAATGTTGTGCCTGCAAGAAAAGGCTGGCCCCTGGCGAATGCAATCAGGTTCGCAACCGTCACGCGCGCGATTTCGGAAAGCGCTTCTCGAGTAAGGAAAGCCTGATGCGCTGTGATCAGCACATTCGGGAAAGTTAGCAGGCGCGCCAAGTCGTCGTCCTGCAGGATCTGGCCGGATAAGTCCTCAAAGAAAACGCCCTCTTCTTCCTCGTACACGTCGAGACCGACACCGCCGAGTCGGCGGCATTTCAATGCTTCGATGAGCGCCTTCGTGTCAATGAGTGCGCCGCGGCTGACGTTGATGAGGATCGTGCCGGGCTTCATCAGCTCCAGCGTTTCGTGTCGAATGATGTGGTAGGTTTCGGGCGTGAGTGGCGCGTGAAGAGAGATCACTTCGGATTCGCGCGCGAGCGTCTTTGCATCGATGTACTCCACGCCGTACTCTTTGGCCCACTCGTGCGATGGAAATGGATCGAACGCCAGCACTTTCATTCCAAACCCGCGCAGGATTTGCGCGGCGACACGGCCAATCTTTCCCGTGCCGAAAATCCCGGCCCTCTTGCCGTAAAGATCAAAACCGACGAGGCCATTGAGCGAGAAGTTCAGGTCGCGCACCCGATTGCTGGCGCGCGGAATCTTGCGGTTAAGCGCGAGAAGCAGCGCGACCGCGTGCTCGGCCACGGCATAAGGCGAGTAAGCTGGAACGCGCGTGACAGAGAGACCGAGCTCCTTTGCAGCGGTGAGGTCAACGCCGTTGAAGCCAGCGCAGCGAAGTGCAATATGTTTTATGCCTAACGAGTGAAGCGCTTCGAGGCATGGCCGATCGGGCCGATCATTTACAAAAATGCAGATCGCCCGCGACCCTTGCGCAGACACTGCGGTCTCAGCGGAAAGCCGCCAATCCACGAAACGCCATTCAATCGTGCCGTCGGAGGAGGCACGCTGAAATGCTTCCCGGTCGTACGGTTTCGTGTCGAAGACCACGGTTTGGAGTTCAGTCATCGCGAGCTATTCCGCGGTTCGATTTTCCACACTCGCTCGCAGTAGTCACGGATCGAGCGGTCAGACGAGAATTTGCCCATTCGCGCGGTGTTGAGGATGGACACGCGCGTCCAGGCTTGCGGATCGCGCCAGAGCCCGTTCACCTGCTCCTGCGCATCGATGTAAGACTGATAATCGGCAAGAAGGAGAAACGGATCGTGATCAAGGAGATTCTCAATGACAGGGCGAAACAGTTCACGGTCGCCGCGACTCACCGCACCACTGGCGATAAAGTCGATAACTTCTCGCAGCGCATTATTCTGTTCGTAATAATCGCGGGGGCGATATCCGCCAGCCTTCGCCTTGTCAACTTCTTCGGCAGTGAGGCCGAAGAGGAAAAAATTCTCTATGCCGACATCCTCGCGGATTTCCACGTTTGCACCGTCGAGCGTGCCAATCGTCAGAGCACCATTCAGCGCGAATTTCATGTTACCGGTGCCGCTCGCTTCTTTTCCTGCAGTGGAAATCTGTTCAGACAAGTCTGCCGCAGGATAAATGAACTGCGCGTTCTTCACGTTAAAATCGGGAAAGTAAATTACTTTGAGCCGATCGCGCACTGTAGGATCGACATCCACAAGGTCGCCGATGGAGTTGATCAACTTGATAATGCGCTTTGCCATGAAATATCCGGGAGCGGCTTTGCCAGCGAAAATGAAAGTCCGCGATGGAATATCGGCCTGTGCATCGCGTTTCAGCCGTAAATACAGCGTGAGAATGTGTAGTGCTGCCAGATGCTGGCGTTTGTACTCATGGATGCGTTTCACCTGCACATCAAACAGCGATTCTGGCACAACTACGATTCCAGTGCGCTCTTTGATGAGCGCGGCGAGCCGGCGTTTGTTCGCCAGTTTCACATTGCGCCATTGCTGCTGAAATTCGAGGTTATCGGCCAGCGGTTCGAGATCCCGCAATCGATTAAGATCCTGCAACCAGCCCTGACCAATGCGCGATGTGATCAATTTGGTTAGTCCGGGATTACTAAGGGCGACGAACCGGCGCGGCGTGACGCCGTTCGTCACGTTGCAGAACTTTTTCGGCCAGAGTTCGGCAAAATCGCGTAGCACGGTCTGCTTGAGTAGTTCGGAGTGAAGTTGTGCGACGCCGTTGATCATATGGCTGCCGACGCACGCGAGATGTGCCATGCGCACGTAACGCGGTCCGCTTTCATCAATGATTGAGAGTCGCGCGATGCGAGCGGCGTCTCCGGGAAATTTCGCGCGCACCTCTTCAAGAAATCGCCGATTAATTTCGTAGATTATTTCTAGATGCCGTGGCAGCAATTTAGAGAAAAGATCAATACTCCATTTCTCCAGTGCTTCCGGAAGCAGGGTGTGATTGGTGTAGGCAACCGTCCCACACGTGACTTCCCACGCCTTGTCCCAATCAACGCAGTGTTCATCAACCAAAAGCCGCATCAATTCCGCCACGGCAATGGCAGGGTGCGTGT
>JBKPMH010000062.1:0-4482 GCA_046732035.1 Verrucomicrobiota bacterium | reverse complement strand
TGGATCTTGTCAGCGACCAGATGGCCCAGCTTCATCATATAGATGTAACCAACGACGACTTCCTGATCGAAAGCATCGCCGGTGCGTCCGTCGAATAGCTTTGCTTTGCCGCTTTCCTGTACCCATGTGAATCCGTCCTTTTTCCGGGCGTCATGCAAGTATTCGCGAATCTGTTTTTCTTTAATTCCGTCGAATACCGGGGTCGCGACTTTGAATCCTAATGCCTTCGCGGCAACGCCGAGGTGCGTCTCCAAAACCTGCCCCACATTCATACGGCTGGGCACACCCAGCGGGTTAAGCACAATTTCTACTGGCGTACCGTCTGCGAGGAATGGCATGTCTTCCTCAGGCACAATGCGTGCGACCACGCCCTTGTTTCCGTGCCGGCCAGCCATTTTATCGCCCACGCTTAGTTTGCGCTTGCTGGCGATGTAAACCTTGACCTGCTTGATGATTCCCGGGTCGATATCGTCCCCGCTTTCCACGCGGTCCATAGCGCGATCGCGTTCGAGTTCGAGCTCCGCGAACTTGTGCTCATAAGCTCCAATAATCTCGCGGATTTTATTGCGAATCGGACTCGGATCTATCTCGACATGATCGTGCGCCGTTGCCAACTTGCGCAACAGCGTCTTGGTGATCTTGCGATTGGCGGGAATGATGATTTCGCCGTTCTTGGCATTTACGACATCCAGCGGAACTTTTTCGCCGAGCAACACGTTTGAAAGCGAATCCGTTAATTGCTCGATCAGCCCGTCTTTCTTACGCTTGTGATCTTCGCTGATGGTCTTGAGCTGGCGCCTGGTTTCCGACGGAGTCAGTTTTTCGCGCGAAACTTCACGACGAGACGAGACCTTTACATCCATCACAATTCCATAAGTCCCCGAGGGAACCGTCAGTGACGTGTCCTTTACGTCCGCCGCTTTCTCACCGAAAATTGCACGCAACAGGCGTTCTTCGGGTGCCAGTTCGGTCTCACTCTTCGGCGTAATCTTGCCGACCAGAATGTCGCCTGGCTTGACTTCCGCGCCTACGCGGACGACTCCGTCCGGCCCCAGGTTGCGCAAAGCTTCTTCACTGACATTCGGGATATCGCGCGTAATTTCTTCCGGTCCAAGTTTGGTGTCTCGGGCACCGATCTCGAATTCATCAATATGGATCGAGGTGTAGATGTCCTCCTTGACCACCTTCTCCGAGATCATAATGGCATCTTCGAAGTTGTATCCATTCCAAGGCATGAACGCGACGAGCACGTTGCGTCCCAGAGCCAGTTCACCGTGCTCGGTGTTTGGACCGTCGGCGATAACTTGGCCGCGTTTCACGTGCTGCCCTTTTCGCACCACCGGTTTCTGGTTCACACACGTGCCCGCATTCGACCGCATAAACTTACGGAGCTCATAAACATGAATCCCGGCTTCCGGATCGGTCTTTAGCTTCTTTTTGCTTTCTGGAACGTGGCCGTCTTTCGTGATGATGATTTGGTCTGCTGTTACCGAAGCGACCTTGCCGCTCTCGGTGGCCAGAACAACCGCGTGGGAATCTCGCGCTACCTTGTCTTCCAGTCCCGTGCCTACGAGCGGCGCTTCGGAAACCACCAGAGGAACGCCCTGGCGTTGCATGTTAGAGCCCATGAGTGCGCGGTTTGCGTCGTCATGTTCGAGAAACGGAATCAAGCCCGCGGCGACCGAGACGAGTTGTTTCGGTGACACGTCCATGTAGTTCACCTTGGCAGGGTCGACTTCGAGAAAATCCCCGCGGTAGCGCACCGACACTTTTTCTCCGGTAAAATGCCCGCGTCCGTCGACCGGCGCATTAGCTTGGGCAACCAGGAAATTCTCTTCGCGATCGGCAGTCAGATATTCGATTTCATCCGTGACCCGGCCTTTATCTACTTTTCGATAAGGCGTCTCGATAAAACCAAACTCATTAATGCGCGCAAAGGTGCTCATCGAGCTGATGAGGCCGATATTTGGACCTTCCGGTGTCTCAATGGGACAGATGCGTCCGTAATGGGATGGATGAACGTCACGAACTTCGAAGCCAGCACGCTCACGGCTGAGACCACCAGGCCCAAGAGCTGACAACCGGCGCTTATGCGTTAATTCGGCAAGTGGATTGGTCTGATCCATGAACTGCGACAGCTGTGACCGGCCAAAGAAATCGCGGATGACCGCACTAAGCGCTTTTGGATTGATCAGCTTTTGAGGCGTCATTCCGTCCACATTGATATCGAACAGAGTCATACGCTCCTTGACCAGGCGCTCCGTGCGCGCAAGGCCGACACGGCACTGGTTCGCCAGCAACTCGCCGACGGTGCGCACGCGACGGCTGCCCAGATGATCGATATCATCGAGAGTGCCTTCGCCCCGTCGCAAATTGATCAAGTATTTGATCGCAGCGATAAAATCTTTGTCCGTTAGAATCCGCTCGGTAGCATCAACATTGATTCCGAGCTTTTGATTTATCTTATAACGGCCAACACGCCCCAAGTCGTACTTCTTCGGGTCAAAGAAAAGCCTTTTCAGCAAAGCACGTGCGTTAGCGACAGTCGGCGGATCGCCAGGACGAAGACGTCGGTAAATGTCCTTAAGCGCTTCTTCCTGATCGTGCGCGGGATCTTTTCTCAGCGCCTTTACGATGGTGTCATCATTCGATATGTCGATCACCTTCACCTCGTGAATTTTAAGCGCCATAATCTGGCGCACGGTTGCCAGAGTGAGCGGTTCGAACGCGCGAGCCACAGTCACCTCACCGTCGCGAATCTCCGCAGTCAGGACTTTGGTGGCTAACTTCTCTTCGTCGAGTTTGTCGCTCAACTTAAGAGTCTCAATATTGTAAAACAGTTTGATGACCTCTTCGTCGGATCCATAGCCAAGCGCACGAAGGAATGTGGTCGCGAGAAACTTCCGGCGTCGCTTACGGCGATCGAGGTAAATGTAAAGCAGGTCCGCGGTATCAAATTGAACCTCGATCCATGATCCCCGATCTGGAATGATCCGGAAGCTGTAGAGGACTTTTCCGTTTACGTGGACGGTAGATTCAAAAGCGATCCCGGGCGAGCGATGCAATTGGCTTACTACAACGCGTTCTGCGCCATTAATGACGAAAGTTCCCTGAGGAGTCATCAGTGGGATTTCGCCCATGTACACCTTTTCTTCTTTCGTACCTTTTTCCTCGCGCAATTGAAATGTGACGTGCAACGGCGCGCTGTAGGTCTGACCTTCGCGCTGTGCCTCTAACGCGCTTAACTTAGGCTCGCCAATCTCATAATGGCTGAAATCGAGCACTGCTTTTTCGTCATAGCTCTCGATTGGAAAGACTTCCTTAAAAACAGCCTGCAGTCCCTGATTTTTCCGCTTGGAAAAAGGGACGTCTTTCTGAAGAAAATCAACGTATGAGTTTGCCTGAACCTCAATCAGATTCGGCGGTTCGATCCCTTCCCTGATGCTACCAAAGTAAATACGTTCCGACATAAATCACTAGCCAAGAGTTAGCCTCGCAACATCCACTGCCAAGCCGTGGACGAGAAAGGCAAGGTTTTATGGGCTCAGCAACGAGCGAAGGGCACAAAAATGCAGACAAAACAGCGGCTTGTCAAATCTGCCACCGTTTTGCTGCCCTTGTTGTGCTTTGCCGTTGAACGCCGGGTTAAAAATAACTTCTGCCTGCCTCTAACCAGGAAAAAACATTAGTCTAAAATTTCCGCTCTGCAAGGAAAATATGCGTCGAATGGTCCATTGGCGCCGAAACGAACCCTACCCTGGCGATTGATAGTTTATTTAATTTCAACCTTGGCGCCGGCAGCCTCAATCTTTTTCTTGATCTCGTCCGCCTCTTCCTTTGTCACGCCTTCCTTGATCGTCTTGGGCGCGCCCTCCACAAGCGCCTTCGCTTCCGCAAGGCCGAGTCCCGGCACCGCACCGCGAACCTCTTTGATGACGGCAATCTTGTTCGAGCCCATCTCTTTTAGGATCACGTCAAACGTCGTCTTCTCCTCCGCAGCCGGAGCCGCCGCTCCGCCAGCGCCTGCCGCGGCGGGACCAGCCGCCAATGCCACCGGAGCTGCTGCACTTACACCCCACTTTTCTTCCAATTGCTTGACTAAGCCGGCAATCTCCAGGACGGACAGGCCACTGAGTTGCTCTACCAATTTATCTGTATCTGCCATTTTTTTTTCCTCCAATGCCGATTCCGAAAGCATTCGGAAAATTAAGGCCAGAAGCCACTGGCCCGGACAGTTTTTGTTTACTTCCCGTCCCGCCATTGCGAGCGGAAAAATTATTTATGCCGACGTTTGCGCGGCCGCGCCCTCCTTCTCTGCCTTTGCGTTCAATAGCCGTGCCAACGCAGAGCCCGGTTCATTAAACAAGCGCACCAAGCGCGTCGCCGGAGACAAAAGCAGGCCGAGCAATTGCGCCTGCAAAACTTCACGCGCCGGCAGGTCCGCCAGCTGTTCCAATTCCTCAACGGAAAGGACGGTCCGGT
>JBKPMH010000061.1:0-18226 GCA_046732035.1 Verrucomicrobiota bacterium | reverse complement strand
CCACCAGGCGTAGAGTGTCCTTTTGATCCCGTACTTACAGTCGAGCGACCGATTAAAATTCCATTGCGATACACATAAATCATCTGTTGCGGAATGCTGACCAGCGCGACGACCGGCCCAGTGGGTGAAAGCCTGGGGTTCCACCAATATTGACCGGGCTTGAGCGAACCCGTTGGCTTACCCGTTGGTGCGCCCTTGGTATGAAATGACGGCTTCTCCATACCTTGAGATGCAGTGAGGACCCCGACGAAAATGGCAACAATAGTTAAGAATCTCATGATTTAGCGAAAAAGTGGACTGTCATTACAGCAGGAAAAATTCATGCAAGACAAACTCCTGTTAGATTAAAATGCCGAATCCATTCACCTCTTCCTGGCTGCAGGTCCGGTTTCTTTTAGAAACAAGCTGAGTATTAACGCCACAAAGACTCCATAAAGCAACGGTGTGAATCCCGCCTGGTGATGCGCCAGACCGACTACTTCAGTGTCGCCAGGAGATCGAGCTAATCGAGCGCCAAATATAGGACCGAGAAGCGCGCTGAGACTGAAATTAATGAAGTTAATTACTCCGGTGGCTGAACCCGCGAGCTGAGGAGGGTTAGCTTCTTTAATAATGGTAGTGGGAATCATGGCCGCGCCTGACGCGACACCCATCAAGATTCCCACCATTGGTCCGCGAAAAATTGCTGGATTGCCAAAGAGAATCCACGCTACTGCCGCTAGCAATACGACGGTACCACCGATAAGGACGGGCTTGCGACGGCCCAATCGATCGGAGATGAAACCGAGCAATGGACAACCAATCATCCAGCCCAGAGGAACCGTCGCTGCCAGGCCAACTGCGATATCGTACTCGCGTCCCCGCGCTTCTTGCAGAAACCGCACCCCCCACGTCATCGCTAGAATCGTAGTCGGAATGAACAAGAAGCCGGCAACCAAGCCGCAGAGAGTCGATTGCGGGTTGAGAAAAACCGTCTTCAAACTTTTAAAGAGGCTGGTCCATCCGCCCGCGCCAGCGTTTGGCGCACTCGGCTTTTCGCTTGGGAGCAGCACAAGAAGAAGGACGCCAATCAGTAATCCAACCACGCCTGCGTAAATCCAAAATCGATTCCACGGAAGTCCGCCGGTAATCATCGGGCCAACAAAAAACTGTCCTGCCGATCCACCAGCCATACCAAACATTTGCGTTGCACCAATGAACGACGCAGCCACTGAGGCGGGAAAATTTTTGTTTATCAGATACACAGCGCCAACGATGGCGAACGCGCCACCCGCTCCCTGTAGAAATCGTCCCACGTTTGCAGCTATGACATTGCTTGCGCCGAACAGCAGCGCTCCGATGCCTACGAGTGCCGCACCGATTGGGATGACTCGCCTTGCGCCAAATCGATCCATCGAAGCGCCAGCGACAAGATTAAAAGGCGAGTAGCCGTAATAAAACATGCCTACGATAGCGGAGACGCCAAGTGCGTTTACTCCGAACGCCTCCGTCAATTGCGGCATCATCACGCTTGGCGCGGAACGTAGCGCGTATTGGTAGAAATAATAGACCGCGACTAACAGCCACGCGCCTAATGCCGCCATTGAAATTCTTGAAGCCATTTCAAACCGCATTGAGCCCCGCGGCGCGAAATCGCGCTACGGCTTCGCCGATCGTCTCGCGCGAAGGCGGCTGAGCATCACGCATTTTGTAATCCATTCCAAGTTTATCCCACTTGAACCGGCCCATTTGGTGAAACGGCAACACATCGACTCGCTCGACATTACCCAGACTCGTTGCGAAATGAGCCATGCGATCCACTTCCTGCATGTTGTCGGTCCAACCAGGTACCACGACGAACCGGATCCATACCGGATGTTTTCGAGCAGCCAGGCGACGCGCAAATTCATGAACTGGCTTCGTGTCCATACCGGTCAGCCGTTTATGCAAATCTGGTTCCATCGCTTTCAATCCAAGCATCACAAGATCTATCGAAGACAGATCATCGTCGGTTAGGCGTGCCCCAAGAAAACCATTCGTTTCGAGCGTCGTGTGAATTCCGCGTTCGTGCACTGCCGGAAACAATCTGGAAAGAAAAGCATGCTGAATGAGCGGCTCGCCTCCACTGATTGTTAGACCCCCTTTCATCGTTCGCAGACTCTGGCGATATTGACTTACAACTTCTACAGCCCGCTCCAGACGGACCGGTGTTCCGTTAGTCACCTTCCAGGTGTCCGGGTTATGACAAAAGACACAGCGAAATTGGCAACCGCTAAGCCATCCGACAATGCGCACGCCGGGGCCGTCCACAGCGGATCCGGTTGTAAAAGAGTGGATAAATCCCCAGTTTCCATTTTCCATCGCGGAGCGAATATCAGTCTCATCAACCTTTTCGCTGACGGCCACGCGCAGATCGAAGGGGCTGCCAATCGGCGGAGCTGTCGGCTCCATCGCGTCCAGCTTCATATCGCTAATTTACGCCGCGCCGTGAAACGTGCGATTGATCACATCCATTTGCTGCTCACGAGTCAGTCGCACGAAGTTCACTGCATAACCGGAAACACGGATGGTAAGCGATGGATATTTTTCCGGATGTTCGACCGCATCGAGCAACATTGCGCGGTTGAGCACATTCACATTCATATGGTAGCCAGTGGTACCGAAGAATGCATCCAACACGCCAACGAGATTGTTGACCTGATCTTCCGATGTCCGTCCAAGACCCTCAGGCACCATGGTAGTCGTTAGGGAAATTCCATCCGCGGCGTCGCGATATGGGATTTTTGAAACCGACGCGGCGGACGCCATAATGCCATGAGAGTCCCTTCCATGCATTGGATTGGCGCCCGGCCCAAACGGTTCGCCTTTGCGGCGGCCATCCGGAGTGTTTCCGGTGCCTTTGCCGTAGACGACGTTCGATGTGATGGTCAAAACGGATTGCGTATGGATGGCGTTGCGGTACGTCGGATGCTTTCGCAACTTGCTCATGAACATGGACACAACTGTCGCGGCTAGTTGATCCACACGATTGTCATTGTTCCCGAATTTTGGAAAATCACCTTCGGTTTCATAATCGACAATCAGCCCCGTCCCGTCGCGGATCACTTTGACGCGCGCGTAACGAATAGCCGACAAGCTGTCCGCGATGACTGACAAGCCGGCGATTCCAAACGCCATGGTTCGCACCGGCGCGTAATCGTGCAGCGCCATCTCGATGCGTTCGTAGGAATATTTGTCGTGCATGTAGTGGATCACGTTCATTGCATTCACGTACACGCCGGCGAGCCATTCCATCATCGCTTCGAACTTGGCCGCGACGTCATCGAAATCTAAGTAGTCGCCCTTAACGGGATCGACTTTAGGCCCGACCTGTTTCCCGCTTAGCTCGTCGCGTCCTCCATTGATCGCGTAGAGCAAACACTTGGCAAGATTCGCGCGCGCGCCGAAAAATTGCATCTGCTTGCCCATGAGCATCGGCGAAACGCAACAGGCAATCGCGCCGTCGTCACCCCATGCTCCTCGCATCAGCGAGTCGCTTTCGAATTGCAACGCGCTTGTATCGATGGCGACTTTCGCTGCGAATTTGCGAAAATTATCGGGCAGCCGCGGCGAATACCAAATCGTAAGATTCGGCTCCGGGGCAGGTCCGAGATTGTACAATGTGTGCAGGAACCGAAAACTGGTTTTCGTTACCAGCGGCCGACCATCGTCTCCCATCCCGGCAATCGATTCCGTCACCCATGTTGGGTCGCCAGCGAAAAGTTCGTCGTATTCCGGTGTGCGCAAAAACCGAACAATCCGGAGTTTGATCACAAAATCATCAATGATCTCCTGTGCCTGCGATTCACTGAGCGTGCCTTCCTTTAGATCGCGCTGAAAATAAATATCAAGAAACGTCGATACTCGACCTAAGGACATGGCTGCACCGTTCTGTTCCTTTACAGCAGCCAGATAAGCGAAGTAGAGCCATTGCACTGCTTCCTTCGCGTTCCGAGCCGGCCCCGAAATATCGAAGCCATAGTTCTTCGCCATCTCCTGGAGTTCTTTCAGGGCGCGGATCTGCTCGCTCAGCTCTTCTCGGTCACGGATAATGCTTTCGGTCGACATCTCACTATCGAGAGCCGCTTTCTCGCGTTCTTTTTCTTTGATCAACCGCGCCACTCCATAAAGAGGCACGCGCCGATAATCTCCGATGATGCGGCCCCGACCATAGGCGTCCGGCAAACCGGTGAGAATATGAGAACTCCGACATGCCCGAATGTCTGCGGTGTAAGCATCGAACACTCCGTCGTTATGCGTTTTCCGATACTTGCTGAATGTGTCTACCACTGACTGTGGCGCTTCATAGCCGTAGGTTTGAAGCGATGTCAGCACCATTCGCCAGCCGCCGTTCGGCATGATCGCACGCTTCAACGGCGCATCCGTCTGCAGTCCCACAATTACTTCGTTGTCCTTGTCGATGTAACCCGGCGCGTGGGCGGTGATGGAGCTTGGAATCAACGAAATATCGAGTACGCTTTTTTTGCGTTCCTCTACAAATAAGTCTTCCAGTTTTTTCCAAACGCGCTTTGTGCGTTCGGTCGCAGGCGCAAGAAAAGAATGGTCGCCTTCGTAAGGCGTATAGTTATTTTGAAGGAACCAACGCACGTTAATATCGCGCTGCCACAAACCGGGCTTAAACTCGCGCCACGCTTCTTGACTATCGGGTTCTTTTCTCGCCGCCTTTTTCTCGACGGATGCTTTCGACGGTTTCGTTTGAACCTCTGCTCCCATTGTGTGATTGCCCTCCGTTTAGATTTACGTCAGCAAAGCACAAGGTTCTGAGCCAAACCTGCTTCACTGGTTTCCTTGTACTTTGTGCTCATGTCTTTACCGGTATCCGCGAGAGTTTTGATCGTCGTATCCAGGTCCACACGATGACGTGACGCGATCTCGTTCGTCGCGATCATGTAAGCGGTCCAGGCTTTTACTGCGCCGAATGCACATCGTTCGATGCATGGAACCTGCACGTAACCGGCCACTGGATCACAAGTCATACCGAGATGATGCTCAAGAGCAGACTCCGCCGCGTTCTCCGTCACAAGAGGCGACGCATCCATCGCCGAAGCGATAAACGCTGCCGACATCGCCGACGCAACGCCAATCTCCGACTGACAACCGCCTTCTGCTCCGGAAAGAGTGGCATTGTGTTTGCATAGGTACCCAATGGCAGCACCGCCAAGCAAACCCTGACGAACTTTTTCCTGAGACAGCGCTCGCGTGGTTTGAGTCAAGCCATAGACGATCGCCGGCATCACACCAGCGGAACCGCCTGTCGGTGCAGTAATCACCAGATGTCCGCGCGCATTTTCTTCCGACGCGGCCAGAGCGCAGGCGGAGAGCAGCGCGACGGCGCGATCGGCCTCGTATTTGTCGTCTTGCGCGCGTTTCCAAACCTCCGCTGCCTTTGAGTGGAGCTTGATCGGCCCGGGCAAAACACCTTCTTTCACCGCCAGCCCAGCTTTCACAGTCGCTAACATCGCGGCGGCAATTTTGTCCAAAAACGCATTGATTTGCTCCTCAGTCTTGCCAGAAACAGCGAGTTCATTGGCCATGATGACCTGCGCGATGGAAAGATTATTTTTCTCTGCATGCTGACGCAGTTCCTTCATCGATCCGTATGGGTACTTGGGTTGTCCCTTTTTCGGCGGCGTGTATCCTTTCCACTCGTAAAATCCACCACCCGGCGAATAATACTCCAGCTCGTAAATAGATTTGTCGCCACCCATCAGTTTGCACGTCATCGTGTTCGGATGCGGAAAATCACCGTTAGGCGTGTCATAAATGATGTCTGCGAGTGACAAATTAAAGGTCTTGTCGCCAAGCTTCAGCGGATAGGATTGATTTGGTTTGTCTCGCATCTCGTCGAGAAACAACGGATCGACGGTCGCCGGTTCTTTGCCTATCAAACCAGCGAGAGCCGCTCGTTCGGTACCGTGACCTTTGCCAGTCGCACTGAGGCTTCCGAAAAGGTGAACCTTCAATCCGGTGGCCTGTTTCAATTGATCGGCTGGAAGCTTGGTGCACCGCTGATAGAAATCGTAAGTGATGCGCATTGGGCCAATCGTGTGCGAACTCGAAGGACCTGGACCTACCTTGTAAAATTCATCGAGCACCGTCATCACCGGACCCTTGGATCTTTTCACCACGTCCAGATCTGATGACATCGACGTAGAATCGAGCGGAGGCAGCGGAGATTTTGCTGCTGCTGCCTTCGCTGCTGCTTCCGTCGTCGCTTGCTGCGCCCGCGCTTCGCGGGTCCAGACTGAACCGGTCATCGCTGCCGCAGCACCTATTACGGCGTGGCGCATAATGAAGGTTCGCCGGTCGATATTTTCAGGGAGATTTAGTTTCCCGGGAAATTCCGGGAACACATTATCATTATTGTCTGAGGATTTTTTGCTCATGGTGGGTTTTGCAGTGGGTGTTTTTTGGTGTGTGTCTAAGTCATTTTTAGTTCAGAATGTTTAACTGCTCTGATAGCCTTCGCTTTGAATTGCATCGATGTAGCCCTGGGCTCCTGTTTTCACATTGGCAGCGTTCCCTTCATCGGTATCAATGTGCATTGCGAGTTTGAAACTTGGATCGACGCGTACTAGGACGTCGCCGAAAACCAATTCCCGGTCGCCCTGGATGCGGACGCGCACGAATGATTTATCGCGAACACCATAACGCAGCGCGTCCTCCGGACTCATGTGAATATGACGCAGCGCGCAAATGACTCCGCGATCGAGCTGCACGCTGCCGGTTGAACTTTCAAGAATGCAACCGGGTGTGTCTGAAATATCGCCGCTTTCGCGGATAGGAGGATGAATGCCCAGCTTGAATTGCTCGGTCATTGCAATCTCTACCTGCGAATATTTTCGCGCCGGACCAAGAATACGAACCCGCTCCACCCGGCCTTTCGGTCCAACGATATTGAGCTGCTCCTTGCAGGCGTACTGACCCGGTTGCGAGAGATCGGCGTGCTTGGTCAGTTGATGGCCTTTGCCGAACAACGCCTCGACATGCTCCTGCGTGAGATGAATGTGATGTGCCGAGATCTCGACCAGAAAAGGTTGCTGCTTCTGCGCTTCCAGAACGCGGGTGATGTAAGAACGACTTAACGCACGCAATGCTTCGCGTGCCATCATGCGCTCCTCGTCAGTGGGAACAACGAGTACCGTTACTTTCGAATCGTCGCTCGAGACCCTCGTTATTTCGTCGCCTGGCGCCTCGCGATTGCGCTTGTCGTCAAGCTTTATGCCCATGCACTCCAATCCTTGTAAAGCCAGCGCGCGAACCACGGCGCTCCCTTGCCCCACACCACCGGTAAAAACCACGGTGTCGAGTCCGCCCATCGACGCGACATAGGCGCCGATATATTTTCGAACACGATAGCAATATGCCTTGAGAGCGAGGAGCGCACGCTGCTGGCCTTCATCAGCGGCTTTGAGAATCTCGCGCATGTCGCTGGAAATACCGGATAACCCGAGCAAACCGCTTTTTTTGTTCAGCAACTCTTCGCTCTTTGAAGCGGAAAGTTTTTCTTCACGCTCAAGAAACGCCAGCACTCCAGGATCAAGATCACCGCAGCGGGTTCCCATGATCAATCCCTCCAATGGTGTGAAACCCATTGTCGTATCCACCGAACGCCCGTGATTTACTGCACACATTGACGCCCCGTTGCCCAGATGGCAGCTCACCAATCGCAGCTCGTTAGGCCGACACTGCAAGAATTCAGCAGCTCGTAGCGCGACGTAGTTATGCGACGTCCCGTGGAAACCGTAACGACGCACCGCCTTCTTCTCGTAGTACTCGTACGGCAGACCGTACAGGAACGCATAGGCCGGCAGTGTATGATGAAACGCAGTGTCGAACACACCGACGTGAGGAACAGATGGAAAGAGCTGCCTCATTTCGCGAATGCCCGCGATAATCACCGGATTATGTAACGGCGCGAGCGGATTGAGTTTTTCCATGTCCTCGAGAAGCTCATCAGTGATCAATGTCGCTTCGGTGAATTTCTCGCCGCCATGGACAACGCGATGCACAACGACGCTAACTTCTGCGGCGCTCTTGATGACTCCGGTTTCCTTTGCAGTAAGCTCGGCAACCATTTCCTTGAAGGCTGCCGTGTGGTCTCCTTTTCCGAGTTCGCGTTTCACTTCGCCCTTCGAGCCGCCATGCTTCAATCGAGTGCCATCCAGTCCGATCCGTTCGATGAGACCTTTGGCGTGACGCGATTCGTCGGCGGTATCATAAAATGAATATTTCAGCGAAGAAGAACCGACGTTGATGACCAGAATTTTTTCAGGGCACTCGCCTTTAAGCGTCAGCCCGTACGGGTCGTTCTCCTGTTGCAGCGCCGCCTTGGTTTTCGCTGGATCGGACGCAAGCATTCTTGTGCGGTCCGCGATCGTGCGCAAAATGTGCCGGATCGACCCCGGTTCAGCGACAATGATCGATTGAAAGAGCGAAACAGGAATAAGCAACACTTCGCAAGGTGACTCTGCGATAAAGTCCGCCAGCAACGGATTACCTGTCATCAGGGCTGCTTCACCGAAAGTCTCGCCGGCCTTCAAATCGCCAAGCGATTGGCGTTCACCATCGATTACGGCTGAGGCCGCTACGGTTCCGCTCAATATGACTCCAAAGTGGGTAGCCTCAGCGCCCTGGTGGGCGATGGCTTCCTTGCTCTCAAACGAACGAACAATCGACCCATCGACCAATTCTTTGATGCGCTCGGCGCTGAAATCCTTGAACAACGCGACTCGTTGTTGGATGAAACCCTCTGCGTCCACAGCTAATCTCCCTTTCAAGCCCTTAGTGTGTCATGGTTGGTGCGAAGAGTATATTGGCCTTTAGTCCAATACCCAAGCTAAAAATCCATAACATGGATGTACACTTAATTGGTGAGATTCGATAGAACAATGCACTCGGAGGCGAATCGTGGAAGTCACACGCTTCAGGACACAGACGAGAAGCTGGGAGGCCATGACAAACGATTCCAATACGAAGGTTTGTGCTTTATTATTTCTTTATCAAAGCCAAATGGCCCCCAGACAACGTCGCAGTGTAGGAGTAAGTTTGCCCGGGTTCTACTGTGACGGACTTTTGGGCCGAATGTATACCGCTGGCACCTCCAGTAACACGAGCACCAAGGACGTGCTGCCCCGCCGGCAAATAGCCGTTGTAGCTTTGGCCCTCGGTAAGGCTTGCCACGTCCTTGCCGTCAACCGACAACACAAGGTTGAGACGATACCCAAACTTTGCTGCTCGATACACCAGTAAACGGCCCGAATTCGGAGCAGGTGTCGAAGCACCAGGTTGATTCGCGCAGCCGGCCCCAATCAGGCAAGCGCACGCCAGGCTAACAATTTGAATGATTGAATTGTATTTTTTCATGGGTTGAACTTCTTTTCTCAGTCAAATATTGAATAAACTGCGCCGACCTGAATGCGGAAAGCATCTCCGTCAGCGCCGCTCTTTTCCTCTTTAAAGCCATACAGTGCTTCCAGGCCAAGAGTGAGACGTTTTCGCGCCTGCCAGACCAGGTTGAGGCTGCCGTAATGCGTGATGTGATATGCGTCAGGCTCCTGTGAAAATTGATTATCCAAATGTACGTAGCCGTAACTTGCTGTTGAACGTAGATAGTCACTCCATTTGTGGGTGTAGCCGATCATCGCTCCAAAAGCCGGGATTGCCTTGAGATCCCCTGAACTGTCGAAAGCTGCGTCGTTGTTAAAAAAATCATCGTTGAAATAGCGAAACAGACCTTCGCCGTATGTAAGTTGCGTTTGAAGCGAATCGCGATCGAAAACGTTGAGCGAGCTCGACAGATTCACGCCCCAGCCGAAGGTGTTTTGATTTCCTACGATTGGCCCTTTTACACCGATATCGCGAAGAATTGCGCCAAGTTGGACGTGACCATATTTTGAATCTTCCCATCTGACGTTCAAGCCGCCATCCGGCGCATGCTGAACCTGCGCAGCATCTGGATCAATGGAAGTATCGACTTCTGAGGCAGGTTTTTCCAAGCCGAAGTTCAGCTGCCATTTTTTACTTAAAGGCAGCATGTAGCGAACCAATGGACGTCGCGCAAAAACCGCAGAGTTAGGCCCCTCATAGTCCACCGTGTCCGGCCACGCATCAGGATCTTCAAAAACACTGAAAGTCTGTCCAAGGACAACATTGTAAATTTGTCCGTAAAGCTGACGGACCCTGAACGGCAATTCTCCTCCGCCGCTACCAAAGAAATCATTCTGGTAATAGAAACGGGGCTGCCCTGGAAGTTCGGGCGCGCGCACATCGATACTTAATTGAGATCCCCTGGCATTGACATTAAATTGATTGCCGCCGCCTTGGAAAAAGTCCCCATCAACCGGGATCTGCGCCGTCACGAAACGGTCAGGGTTTCCTGTATTTTGCGGATCATTTGTAAAGTCCACGCGAGGCTTAGCGTTGAATTTGATCAGGATTGGCGTGTTCGGAATGGGAACAAAGCCGCGGTATTTTGGGTCAAGCGTTAAATCGTTAGGCCGAGGAGCGGCTTCCTGCTGATCGTCCATTGCGGGACGGTCCTTTATTTCGCTGGCGCGCCCTTCAATTGTCACCGCCGTCGGCGCAATAGTGACCACCTGATCACCGCTTGCGGCGGGCACCGAAGTGCTAGAAACGGTCTCCTGTTGTACGACCTGACCTCGCGGCGCAGCTCTGGAAGCGGTTGCCTGCTGTTTTTGCTTATGATTTTCCTGTTCTAATTCCGCAATCCTCGCCTGCATCTGCTCCATGCTTTTTTGCATGGCTTGCACCGTAGCCTTCAATTCGTCGACTTCGGAGGCGCGCGCCGGCGCGCTTGTTCCAAACGCAGCGAGGAGTGTCAGACTAACTATAAGCGAGATTTTGCATTTTGTAGTCATGATGAGGATTCACTGCCCCGGGATTATTTAATTGACTAACAAATGTCAAGACCGAAACAGGAGGCACTTTAATTTGGCCATGCGACCCGTTGTGGCAGTCCATCCCGGACTGCTCGCTCATATTTTTTTAACGCGGCATCTCTTCGAGGTTCTCATCCAGAGAGCGCCACTGTCGAAAATTGGTTTGGTTGTCGCAAGATGTTCAGTTTTTCTTGATCGGATAATTTGGCCGAAAAAACGAGCGTCATGGACCAAGCTTGCTGTTCCGATCATTGTCGCGCAATCCGGCAACCTCCTGATTACCGCATAAGTCAAAGTCCGAGCTAAGTTGTTTGGCTGAAATCGCCCGCGAAAACAACTCAAATTACACCCTATTGCCTTGCTACGAATGGCTGGGGCCGTTTTGTCGACCAACAATTTTTTAGAACGGTTTCGGACAAATTGAGATAAGCAAAGTTCCCTTACATGGTTCCAGCCGGCGGCAAAAGATAGAGAGCTGTAGCGAAAATCAGATAAACCATGATCGCGAGGACGCCTACGAACCAAGCGGAACGTCCTGATGCAGTCACAAGAGAGGCCGTGAGTGTGGCAAACAGAATCATTGCGACTGCACCGGGCCAGAAAGTCAAATCCATAGGTTTGGGTCCAATCAAATAACTAAGCAGCACCAGAACCGGAGCTACGAAAAGCGCTATCTGCGCGGCGCTCCCCAATGCGATGCCTACGCTCAAATCGAGATGGTTCTTGCGCGCGGCCGAAAATGCCGCTGCCATTTCGGCAGCCGCGCCCACTAGAGCCACCACGATGAATCCAATAAAGGCAGAACTCATCCCGAATGCACTCGCGGCGTATTGAACAGACCCGACGAACACTTCGCTCACCAATGCGACCAGAATCGTCACAACCACCAGCGTGCCAACCGCCAGACCAATCGGCCACGCTGCCTCGTGTTCCTCGGTTGCGCTTGCGAACAATTCACGATGCGTGTTCAGCGAAAACCAGAGGCCAAGAGCGTACCCGACCAAAAGCAAAAACGAAAGCGCCAGGCTTAGCTTTTGCGTTAGCCCCGCCTTACCTAACGCCTCGTGCTCGGCTACAGCGGAGGGGACCAGAAGAGCGACCGTGGCGAGAAAAAGTAAGCCGGCCTGAAACCGGGCGGCGATGCGGTTAAATTCCTGAATGTGATAGCGCAGACCGCCGAGCAGGAATGATGCGCCCAACATGAACAAAGAATTCGTTACGATTGCGCCCGCAACGGATGCTTTGACCAACGTGTATTGTCCGGCTTGTAACGCAGCGATGGCGATGACAAGCTCAGTCAGATTTCCAAGCGTGGCGTTGAGCAGACCGCCCACCGAATCACCAGTCTTTGCGGCGACCGATTCCGTGGCATTACTAAGGAGAACAGCCAGCGGCAGAATCCCGAGTACCGACAAAACGAAGTGTAACGTGTGCGCTTCGTGATTGAGCTTCTCGGCCGCTAGCGCAACAGGGACAAATACAAGGAACCAGAGGAGCGGGTTACGGCGGACTTCTCGAAGAAGCAGTTGCATGGTAAAGCGGTGTTAGTTTTCCACACACGCCTGCAACCAGCAATAGGACTAAAGCCCAATGGCACACGTTTCGCTCAGCCGCTGTTCGCCGGAGAAACAAACTGTCTACAGGGCTACTGGCTGTAAGAGCTGAAACTGCAACCTGGTTCCTGGATTGACCACTGTAGTACCAGCGGTGTGTCCGTAGCGAGCCTGTCGCGCTGTCTGCGGGCCCGCTGCCGGGTGGATGTCGTTGGTCTTTACCGCGACTCTTCGCCCGTTCACCTCGATCGACGATAGTTCTACGCCAAGTGGCTCTGATTTACGCGGGTTGGCACGAGAGGACGTAATTTTTCCAAACGCCTTGGTTCCGGCTTGCAAAACGACGCTTCCTCTGACGGAAACGTTTTGCGCGAGCTTCGCCTCAAAGCTTCTACCAGCCACAGTCTGCGAGCTAATGAGACCTACCGTATTTACTGTCAACGTTGTGCCAGCGGGAATGGTGGCCGCATTTAAAGATGCAGCCGCGAAGTAAGCGCTGCATGTGGCAATGAATCCAATGAATGTGTTTCGTATCATATGTTTTAAGAATTAATTGCGGGTTGGGTTTAAATGAAAACTGTATTTATCGGGCCGATGCTACCGGGGCGTTTTGTAAGGCGGCTCATCAGTTGCAATCGGAGTTGTTTGCATCGGTGGATTAATCAACTGGAAGATGATCGCTGCTGCCACGCCACCGACCAGGTCTGCAATCAGGTATATCCAGATATTATTCCAGCTTGAGATACCCATTACCGTTATTCCGAGAGCAACCGCCGGATTAAAAGCGCCGCCTGAAATATCGCCGACTGCAAACGCGCCTACCATCACCGTGATGCCGATAGCTAACCCGTAAAATGAATTTCCGGAAGTACCTTCGGCAGTCGCCGCGTTCAACACCACGTACACAAGCGCAAACGTAAACAGAAACTCGGCGAGCAAGGCTGGACCTATCTTAGGAGCAATTGCAGTCACAGGTGCGCCAGCGCGAAGGACCTTGATCACGAGAAATGCGGCAACTGCGGCTGCAACAAATTGCGCGATCCAATAAGGCACCACGTCGGCAGCCTTCACTTTGCCACGAATCAGCACACCCAGAGTAACAGCCGGATTGTAATGGCCGCCAGAAATGTGGCCCCCGGCAAACACCATCACCATCAGCGACGCCCCGATGGCGAGCGGTGCAATGACCCCCGCACCGGCGCCAATGCCGGTGCACCCCACCGTAAGGACAAGGAAGAAGGTTCCGATGAATTCTGCGATATACTTGTTCATAAATTCATCTTGTTAAGCCATGACCCGTATAAAACGCAAGACACTTCGGCAATCGGAGTTTTAGCCTTAAAGGTTCAATGAACCGTGTAGCCGCCGTCGATGACAAACGTTTGGCCGACGGCGAATGACGCAAAGTCGGAGCAGAAAAATAAAACCATGCCCGCCATCTCTTCTGGTTGCGCGACTCGACCAATCGGCGCGTTTGCCACAAAGTAGTCTCGCGTGTTGGGATCATCGAACCATTCTTTCGTCATCGCCGTTTCCACCAGACCGGGTGCAAGCGCATTGATTCGAATTCCCTGAGGGGCATACTCCACGGCTGCTGCTTTCGTTAGACCGATGACGCCGTGTTTGGCAGCTACGTACGCGCTGATCCCGGGTTCGGCGATCATTCCGGCGATCGACGCATTGTTCACGATGGCGCCGCCGCCGTTTTGCAGCATGTGTTGGATTTCGTATTTCATCGAGAGAAATACGCCCTTCAAATCGACAGCCATAACGTGGTCAAAGGACGATTCCTCCGTTTCAGCGAGCGTTGCCATCGGCGGAAGAATGCCCGCGTTGTTGAAAGCGCAGTGTAATCCGCCATAACTAGTTACTGCAGTTTCGACCAAATCTCTCACCGCATCTTCGGCGCGGACGTCGGTCCGTACAAAAATTGCATTGCCTCCATCTCTCTTGATTGCCTCGACCGTTTCACTTCCCGCGGGGTCCACGTCGCCTATGACAACTTGCGCGCCGCTGCGCGCCAGGAGCTGCGCTGTTGCTCGGCTGATTCCTCGACTTCCGCCCGTGACCAGTGCGACCTTAGCCGAAAAATTAAATGCGGATGTATTCACAAATCGCCGCGCTTTGCAAACTTCACATCGGCAAACGGCGCAATGGACATTTCGGAAATCGGCCGCCCAGGCCTCCTTCCACGGCAACAACAGAAGGCGCGAGCGAGATAGAGAGTAATAACACGATGATAATTCCTGCATCCATGGCCTTGGTTTTCATGTTTCTACTTTCGTTGGATAGCTCGATTAACTTCGCTCTTACTCGTTAATTTCGTAGGTCGTTGATTTATTAAGGCTGGTCAATGTCGGCCTTTAGTGTTGCGATTGGTACGCCTAGCCACTGCGCGGCTTCTTTGCGATCCCCGAATACGCGGACGTTGATTGGAGAACCTTGGGTCAATAAGGCGTGGACCCTACCATAATGAATAAGGGTAGCATCCGTGGCGAGAATCGCCGATTTAATCGGCGGGCGTTTGCCGTAGAAGGAGCGCCGATAGAGAGAAACGTGAATGATATATTCGAAGTTCAGATCAACTGCATCCGCTCCCACGGTGTCGGAGAATCGATTGAAAGGCTCCTCCAACCTGGTCTCCAGTTCCCCGATGACGGTTATTATTTTGTTAACAGCCGTCTTGTTTACTAACCCGCGCGGTCTCCAGACGATGAGACCAATATCTTCGTAAAACTCGACGTCTGGTGGAAGCTTCATTTTGTTATTCCATTGATCTCACTCGGCTGTTTCACCATCCGTGGTCTTCGCCAGTAGCTCAATCGGAAGGCCTAACCATTGCGCGGCTTCACTTCGGTCTTGAAACACACGAACTTTGATTGATGAACCTTCGGTCAATAACATCACCAATCGAGCGTAATGAATAAGAGTAGAGTCCCGTAGCCAGAATTGCTGACTTTACCGGTGCACGACCCTTGTGAAAGAGACGCCGATGAAGAGAGACGCGAATGACGTATTTGAAATTCAGCTCGACCTCGTGCGTCTCCGAGGTATCAGACAATCGATTGAAAGGTTCTTGCGACGCGCCTTCGATACTTTCGATAACGCCTATAATCCTATCGATCTCGGGCTCGTTAATTAAACCCTTCGGCCGATACACGAGCAAACCCGGGTCCTGGTAAAACTCAATATCAGGAGGCAGGTTGATGTTGTTCACTCCGATGACCTCTCTTTGATTCTCCCATCATTGCGGTTCAGTTTCGGTGCCAACAGCGTAGGCCGGACACCGAGCCATTTCGCAGCTTCTTTGCGATCCTCGAACACGCGAACCTTGATTGGAGAACCTTCGGTTAGTGAGGCGTGCAAGCGGCCATATTCGGCCAAGGCAGAATGGGTTGCCAGAATCGCCGTTTTGATAGGCGGTCGATTGCCGTAAAAGTGGCGACGATAAAGCGAAACGCGACGGATGTATTCCGAATCCAGATTAACGGTATCGGCTGTGACGGTGTCCAGAAAGCGATTGAAAGGCTTCTTTAACGTGAATTCAAGTTCTCCAATGAGAGTTATGATTTTGTTGATAGCCTTTCTGTCCAACGCACCCCGCGGCCGATGAATCAGAAGACCGATATCTTCATGAAATTCGACATCCGGGGGAAGAGGCATCTTCATCAATCGTCATCGTTCAGGGTAGAACTTCTGTGCGTCGGCGGACGCCGATGGTGCAGTTGATTGTGCATAAATTGCGCTAATCGATGTCACCGCGACACCCAACGAGTAAAATAGTAGCTTTTTTCTCATGATTGAGCCTTCCTTCTCGATTACTCCTCGTCATCGTTCTCGTTTTCGAAATGCCTACCGAATAGATCGAGGACGAAATAAGAGAATGAGGACGACATTTTCATTTCTCGGGCGGAAAAATCGTTTTCCAATCGTCCTTTATGCTGATGACGATCCAGCCTTTGTTTTTCGCTTCAGCCATGAGGGCGTCGCTGAACGTTCCTATCTTTGACTGGGCGCCGTAGGCGTACTCACGCTTCGCATCATCGTGATGGACAAGCATCATCAGTCTCGCGCCATCACCGGCGCCGGTGTATTCGAGCATTTGTTGGTCACCGGTCGAGTTGCCGAAGGCCGCTTGCGGGCGACGACCTATAACCATATTGATCCCCTCCGGCTTGCCGGTTTTGTCGTCGATCAGCAATACCTCAGGTAGTTTGATCAGCTCAGGGTTGCCATCCTTATCATACTGGTATCTTACCTTACCCATGCTGCCCACCACGTGCTCGGGAAACACACCGTACGTGGGCCCGGCAAAGGCACGCACGAACTCCTGTCCGCCACCGGTCACGATATAGGTCTTGAATCCACTGGCCCGCAGGTATTGCATCAATTCGATCATCGGTTGATAAATGCATTCCGTATAAGGCCGTTTGAAACGCGGATGCTTCGCTTGAGCAAGCCACTTCTTAACGGTTTCCTGGAATTGTGGAACGGTCATCCCGCTGTGCGTAACAGCCACAACCTTTTCGAAATCCTGGATACTGAATTTCAGCATTGCCTCGCGATCATGCTCCAGGATCGACTTAAACGGCTCGGTCTCACGCCACTCAGCATGCTGCGGCGCCATGGCCACAACCTCGTCTATGGCAAAAGTGACCTGCGTGTAAATCGGTTGCTCCACCCAGAGCGTACCGTCGTTGTCAAAGGTTGCGAATCGATCCTCAGGTTTAACAAAATCGGGTGAACCCTCTTTTGTTATACGTCCCACGAAATCGACGATCGCCTTCTTCGCCGGCGTCTCATTCCACGATGGCAGTGGATCGGTCTGAGCGGCCGCGCGTGCGTTCAAAACGATTAAGGCGATCAGAATTTGGAATATCAGGACTGTAGACTGGTGAAAAAAATGCCCGTACTTGGAGCGGTTCGTGAACTCGAATGTTGTGGTATGTTTCATAAGTCTGTTACTCGTTGCTTGCAGATGGCGTTGTTCTCAGGTTTATTCTAGGAAGGGCAATCAAGCGTCTTTAGCGGAACTTCCAGCCATTCGGCTGCCGCTGTGAGTTTGTTGAAAGCGCGCACTTCAATCATCGCGTGGTACATAAGCAACTCGTACGAGTGCGCGAGGCCAAAGCTTACCGGTTTGTCCGCGAATAGCGCTGTCTTTACGGGTTGTTTTACGATGCGGCGCCGACGCGCAGTATAGATAATATGATCGATGCCTATTCGAATCTGAGTCAGTCCGGAGAGATCCACATAACGATCGAAAGGCGCCTCCTGAATGCGTTCTTCCATTTCGATGAAAGCGATGACTTGATCTGCGAACGTCTCGTTCAGCACGCCGCGCGGATACCAGGTGAGAAGACGCCAGCGCGGATGATACCAGGTGCGGGGGAAAGCCTTGCGAATCAATTCAGGCGGTGCTCGTGTCGTCGAACCGAGCATTGCTTGACGACTCATAGAACAACAGTTTTGTTCTTAATGACTCAGCTCCTTAAACGCGTCTCTTGCCAAATCAGATGCCGTCCGTGCGTCGACAAATAAGAGGCTGCGAAAGGATTTTCCTTTCACCGACCGGTGCTTGATTTGGACATCTACTTTCACCACCAAAAAGCGCGCGGACCCCATGCCCCGTACCATTGCCATGCCGCGGCCTGCTCCATTTGCGCGGCCATGTAGTAGTTCTGGGCGACCTGCTGCTGAATGGCTAGTTGCTGGTAGCGTTGGTACTCTGCC
>JBKPMH010000060.1:0-6403 GCA_046732035.1 Verrucomicrobiota bacterium | reverse complement strand
CCGGCGAACCGATCGGACCCCTGATACCGATAGTCGCGCAAACCGGAACTAGTTTTGCCAACCTGGCATTCGACCCTATCAACCATGTTTACCTGGTCAGGTGGACCGATCCAAATTCCAGCAGCGTTTTTGTACAGCTGTTGTCTTCTGATGGACTCCTGCTCGGCGAAGCAGTGAACGTTTTTGAAGGCACAGTCCAGTCTTTCGTTCGTGGCTCGGTAGTCGCTAATACGAATGAAGGCGGTTTCCTGGTCACGGGCGTTCAAACCACGAATCAAGTGAACCCGCAAGTGGTCGCTCGTTTTGTTGACGTGGTTGCTGCGTGCGTGCCAAGTCCAACACCAATCCCCAGTGTAACGCCAACTCCTAGCCCTACTGCGACTCCCACACCTACTCCGACGGTGACGCCTAGTCCTACGCCGGTGATCACACCGACACCGACCGCTACGCCGAGACCTACTCCGTTGCCAAGGCCGCGTCCCACGCCGCATCCGCGCCCGACCCCGTAATGGGAATCGTGGTCGAGTGTGACCCGTGCGTTGACCCGGCACGCGCACGCGGCCTGCGGAGGATAACTGTTTGTAACAACTGGAGAGCTTGACTCCAGGCGATCAAATAGTCGCGGCTTTCAATATAAAGACTCACCCGCTTTGGCGTCGGGCGTGGTAACGACATAATCGTAGCCGAGAAGCAGGAAGCGCGAGAACGGCTTCAGAGCATCGATACCTTTGGCATCGAATGACTGACGGGTGGGCTCCAGCGGAATGAGGGACCAGCCTTCCTTTGGCAGGGCAGCGGCGTCCAGTTTGATGGCGGAGAAGAACTCCTTCGATTCCTTGCTTTCGTATTTCTCAATCTTCGTAGGGCTCCCGGGTTTCGGGGCAAAGGCGAGGTTATGTCCGCCGACGGGAATGAATGCTATACGCAATGCGGTGTGGCCATTCGCCCGCGCGATAGAGCTGACCAACGTGCCAAGATCGACCGTGTTCACTGTGGTGGTACCGAGCGCGACATGCTCGATCCCCATCTTGAACACAACCTTCGGTTCGGCTGCTTTCGCGTAGGCGGCGAGGAAGTTCTTCGCCAGAAGGCGGGCGCGGCGCGCGTTGTTTTCGTAGTTGTGACCGCTCATCCAGAGCTGATAAATCGCGGCGCTTTCTTTCAGCTGGGCGACGATCTCTTCCGCTTCGGGCTGGCCTTTGAACTGCGCGGCGAGGGCGTCGAAATCGGCATCGTGAAAGCGCACCAAGAGGAATTTTTCCTGCGCAGCCTTTGCCGCCGCGTCCGTCTCTTCATCGAGAAGTTTCTGCGCGGCAGAGCGTGCCCTGTCGTTAGGCGCGATCGCGATCAGCCGTTGTAAATGAAAAGGAGGCGATCCTATAAACTCCTGGTCAATCCCCCACAGGTACGGGGCGCCTTTGTCATCGTGGCCGAGGAAATCGCTGGCGAGCTTCGCATCGTCCTGGAGTGAAAGAAAAGGAATGCCTAGCGGAACTTCGTGAACCAACCGATGCAATCCGGGCAGGCCATCGCGGCCGAGCGTATCGACAATCATCCTGGTCGACAGCGGTCCCACTTCGACGACGTGATATTTGAACCCCAGCGGCCGGCCTTCGCGGGCGAGTGCGCGCAGAAGAATCGCCGAATCCGCGAAGCCGTGATCCTCGCCCCAAAGGATGAACTGCGCCGCGGGCAGTTCTGCACGAATCAAATCCGCACCAGCGCCGGCCAGGTGATCGTCCTTGATCTCGAGCGGGAAGAACTGCGGCGGCGCAGCGAGAGATGAGCGCAGGATAAGTAGCGGCACGAATTGGAACAAAGCGAAAGCGTAGATGCTTTTCATGGCCTTTAGATGCACCGAGAACTGCTCCTGGATTCGAGCATCAGGCCCGGAAGCGTCCGTCGGAATCTGCGCCGCGTCCAGCTTAGGGGCGCGGCAACACGGCTGCTGCCGGCTGACAAAAGAGTCGCCGGCGCGACCTATTTCCTGCGATCAAACGTATTTGGAAGACGCTCCAGTTGTCGCTGGCATTTGCGACCCTCTGCCGAGTCGTTTCGATCCACTTCTTCAACGAATTGGATCAGCTTTGCCTAGCGCTTGATCGGGCTGTCGCCACATAACTCGTTGAAACGTTAAATGGTTAAATCGGCAATGACGCGATTACGTTTGTATAGCATTTCATCCCGTGTTCGGATAACACTGAGCCGTTACTCCGACACATGTCTCCTTTCCTGATCAAGATCAGTAAAGACTTTGCTACGCTTTGGACGACGATGGCTCTCGCCGCGTGAATCGTTGAATCGTTAAAGCGTTAAATCGGAAGAATCGTGGCCCCGGTTTAATCGCGCGTGATGCTACACCTCCAACTTTGCCTCGCGCTCAATTCACTGCTCATATAAAACGAAGAGGCAGGTTGCGCCATGTCTCCTCTGTTGATCAAAATTAGTAAGGATTTTGCTACCCTCTGGACCACCATTGATCCCATTGGGAATGTGGCGCTTTTCGCCGGACTGACCGCTGCGCTCACCCGGTCAGAGCGGCATCGGACTGCGCTGAAAGCTGTTTTTTACGCCACGATCATCCTTATTGCTGCGGGAACCGTCGGCCAGGTGATTCTCGACGCGATCGGTATTCACATGCACTCGCTGAAAGTGGCCGGCGGCGTCATTCTGTTTTTGTTCGGTGTGCAGATGCTTTTCGGGAAAATGGATTCGAAAACGGAAAGATCCCCAGAAGAAGGACGCGATCTCGCGGTGTTCCCGCTGGCCGTGCCTTCCATCGCCGGGCCGGGCGCAATGATGGCAGTGATCGTTTTAACCGATAACGATGTTTATACCGTGCCGCAGCGGCTCGAAACCGGTGTTGTCCTTCTGGTGGTACTTTTCATCACTTACATCCTCTTGCTTTGTTCCGATGGCATTTTGCGCGTGATCGGTCGGCAAGGCGCCTCCGTTCTGGTCCGTGTAATGGGACTTATTCTTTGCTCTCTCGCAGTGGAAATCGTGCTGACCGCGCTTGGGGTCGGTCCCTGGGCGGCGGGTTCTCCGTCGCACTAGAAGTCATCAGTGATCGGTGATCAGTGAGACGTGAGAAGTGATAGGCTGTCGCCGCGCGATTCCGTTAAAAGGTGAATCGTTAAAAGCGTCCGCCACGGGGCGCTTTGAACCGCACTTCATTTCAGGCGCCGGTGGTGGCTGCTTTTTCCTCCAACTGCTTGAGCAGCGCTTGGAAGCGAGCATCTTTGCGCACTGACGCGAGGTCGGGATCGTTCCGCATCCAAGCCGCACTCACCGTGCCGTGCTCGGTCGCTCGTGTGAGAAAACCGATCGACTCTTCGATCTCGCCGAGGGTCGCGAAATTGCAGGCCAGGTTGTAGAGCAAGACAGAATCGTCTGGATTCATTTCGAAAGCTCTCTTGAGCCAGCGTTTCGCGCGTTCCTTGTCCCCCAGCACGATCAATGTGCCCGCGCCCAGATGCAGAGCCCGGGCGTCGTCTGGATTCCACTCGAGATGTTTCTCCAGAACGCGGACGGCTTCCCGGGCCTCAATAACCGCTTGTTCCATCCGTTCGGTTCCCCGCAGGATCTGGATTCTGAGACAGCGCGACTGGTAATCGGCTGGTTCGACTTCCGCAGCTTTCCGGAATAGGTCCGCCGCCATCTCCAAGTCACCCTGATGAAATTTGGTCCGGCCATAGTAGTAATAGGCTTGAAATAATCGGGGATTGAGCGCAAGCGCCTTGTTGAACTCGGTCTCGGCGGCTCCGAATTCCTCCGAGATGAGGAAGGCGAGTCCTCTTGAGGCATGCGCCTCGGCCAGATTCGGATCGAGCTCCAGCGCGCGTTGGCTCGCTTTACGGGCTTCCTCCCGATAGCTGGCGATCGGATCCTCGTAGAGAATCAGGAGCGAAAAACAGTCGGCGTAACCAGCCCAGGCCAGAGCGAAATCAGGATCCAGATCGAGAGCCTTGCGAAACATCCGGCGCGCATAGCCGAGTTCGTTCTTATGAAAACGACTGATGAACTGTCGCCCGCGCAGGTAATAGTCGTAGGCAGTGACATCGCTGGTTGAGGTCGTCTTGAGAGCGGACCGCTGCAGCGGGGTGATCGATTCGAGCAGGGTCTCGGCAATACTTTTCGCAATCTCATCCTGGATCAGAAAGATGTCTTTCAACTCCTTGTCGAAGCTCTTGCTCCATAGGTGATAGCCGTTGGAAACGGCCACCAGCTGGGCCGTGATGCGCAGGCGATTGTCTGATTTGCGAACGCTGCCTTCGAGCACCGATTTCGCCCCGAGCTCCCGGCCGACCCGGCGCACATCGCCGTGGCTTTCCCGGTACTCAAACGAGGAGGATCGCGCCGCCACCCGGAGCTGCGGGAGGTTGGAAAGCGCGTTGAGGATTTCTTCCGCGACACCTTCGCAAAAATAGCCCTGGTCGCGCTCAGGGCTCATGTCGGCGAACGGCAGCACGGCAATGGATGGTCGATCATCGCCTTCTTCCCCTGAATAAACGGTCAGTTTCGGTGTGAGGCGGATTCCCTTGCGGGTGAGATCAAAAAACCAGGCGAGAACGACGACAATCGGGAAGCCAACGATGACCAGCACGACGAGGCGGGACATAACCCATTCTGGCAGGTGAAGCGGTGCGAAGGTGACTTCACCGATCTGAAGAAGCACCCAGCTGACAACCGCGTAGGTCGCGACCACCGTGTAGACGTGGCGGCGCTTCAGCTCGTGTGACAACTTACTCCAACTGAATGACCAGCGCTTTTTCATTTCAGGCATCCAAACGCAGCCTCGCAACCATACGGTAATTCTTTTTTAGGCTCGCAACACCAAATTGACCTGAGCTGACGAAGGAACAAAAAGTCAGAAGGAATAAGGCAGCAGTCGTGTTCTAAAAAATTAAGTTTCGACAACTTCACCTCTCTGTTTCCGTAGAAAAGCATTAAGGAGGAAGCGACTTGGGTGTGCGCTGCGGCCAAATCAGGGTTGACGTGCAAATAAAAGCTCGTTGTTTAGGTGATCCTTTTCATTCTCAGCGCGTGAGCGGCGATCTTTCTCGCCTGCGCACCGCGGTCACCTCCACAGGACGCTACAATTATCTTCGAACATGCTGGCCAAGCCAAATAAGACCGTGATTGAAGGCACTGTTCGAGCGATCGTACCAGCGAGCGACGGTCAGGGACACCAGATCGAAATCGAAGTGTGTCGTAATCTCTCGCGTGGGCGAAGTGACGATTTTATCCAGCCCGCAGAGGGGCAGTCGCTAACTCTTTTTGCGGCCCAAGCTCCAGATGTAACGATCGGCGAACGCGTTCGTGTACAAGCGCGATTGCTGGCTGGTCCGTTCGGCGAGCGGACAGTTCTCGAACAACTCGATTTTCTGTCCGAGCAAGCTTGATAAAGCGGTTAAACGTCTGTTTGCAGGGTCACGATACCTTCGCTCATTGCGATATTTGTAAGCGCTACGCCTGAAGGAGAGCCGTTATTTGCTCGTGTTGATGGCGTAGTGTTGTCATCGACGACCGCGACAGATTTATCACCAGGGAAAAGATCGCCGCCATCGCCTGAATTTTTCAGTAGTTCCAGATCTTTGTTTCCATCCGCCTGCAGCAGTGCCACCAGGAACGCGAGCGAATTGTTGTTATTTGATTGCCGCTCGTCGATATGCCAGACAGCGAGCCCGGAGCCCGGAAGCGCAGCATCCAGATCTATGGCCTGGCGATTCTCGAGGAGGAAATATTCCGGTCCAACTGTTCCTTTTGTCCAAAGACGGTAACACTCGCTCTCTTTTTGTTCTAGCGTATCGAGTTGCAGCGTCGTTTTTCCGGTAACCACCTTCGGCTTGATCCAGCCGAGTTTCGAGAGACACCAACACGACATTCGGGCGGGACGATTTCCTTCGCTTCCCCAAGATCCACCTGCCATAAGGCACCAATCACCGATTCCGTGAGATCGAAACGTTGTGTCGTAGAGGTCGGGCAATCCAAGTAAGTGACCGAATTCGTGCGAAAAAACACCGACGCGCCCGTCTTCCGGTTCTGTCGAATAGGCAAACACTTTGACTCCCTGACTTACGAACGGCTGCGGAAGAGTCCACTTATGCGACCAGATCATGTTCTTTCGCAACGTGGGATTTGGTTCCGCCTCCGCACCCCTGCCAGCGTGGATTAGAAAAATCGCATCCACAAACCCGTCGTTGTCATTGTCAAAACGCGCCAGGTTATCGTTCCGACAAAAAATCGTCAGCGCATCGTTGAGCAATCCCGGCGTGTTTTGCGGATAATTAGTTCCGGTGCCGCTTTCAGTTGCTGTGTAGTAGCTGTAAGGTTGCTGTCTCTTATACACATCTCCGAGCCCACGAGACCACCTAGCACATCTCGTATGCCGTCTTCTGCT
>JBKPMH010000059.1:0-21179 GCA_046732035.1 Verrucomicrobiota bacterium | reverse complement strand
CCCTGGCCTGATCTTATGCCGAATATAATTGGACGCCGCCCAGTGATCCTGCAACTCGAGTACAGCCGTTTGTACTTTTCCGATTGGCCACAGCGCGCAGAAAATGAGGCGATCAATCCAACGGCCCGAAGCCAGCCGTTTCAACGCGAATTTAAGCAATGGACTGTTTTCAATCGTGCTCGGACACCTCAACATCCGAGTCGCTATGTCACCCTTCAATTTGAAGTCGAGCGCCGTCCCAAACACCATTTCGCTCGCTGCCATTACAGAGAAATTTCCCTCATACCCTTGCAACCATCCCGGACCTGGGTTTAAAAACCAGCCGGGTGAAAGCGAGATAGCGAGCTTTTTCCCGCGAAGGTCCGAGCCTAAGGCGGCGACTTTCTGCAACATGATCAGTGCGTCCGCTCCGCCCGCGCCGACCGGTGAAACCTGGAAACCTGTTGGCGCAGTGCGAAAAAAAATGTGCGCTCTCTCCGGAGCCAAAACAGCAGTCAATTCCGAGCTGCCATAGAACGGCAATACACCTGGAGAACGCGCAGCCACACGTTGAAATGCCAGACCCTGATTTTTAAGGGAGAACAACTCGGGAGCGCTCGCACGAACAGTAGCGCGTTCGAGATGGACCGCGGACACTTCCGCGCCAAGCAAAACGACGGCCACCAAGCCGATAGCGATCAATGCCGCAAACAAATGCACCGGACCTCGCCTGGAATGGTCGGTGACCATGATTTTGCGAAGCTATTCTCCCGATTGGGCGGCGCAAATTAAATCCATTCAACACAGTTTCACGAGCAGAGGAGTAAAAAGAATGCAGACCTAACCACCACTTCCTCAGTGCTCATCGCCTTCATTTGGATTTGCAGACTCCACGGGCGATACTCAAGTTTCTGTAGGTATCGGAACTTCTACATTTTATGGCGTCTTCTTCACTTTGGCAGCGTTTTCAGGAGTACTTCCTTTGTTACCGGGACCTTGGTTTTTCGCTCGACATCAGTCGGATGAAATTCCTGGACGATTTTTTCGAGAAGATGCAGCCAAAGATCGACAAAGCCTTTGTCGCGATGCGTGGCCTGGAGGCAGGAGAAATCGCGAATCCGAGCGAACGTCGAATGGTCGGACATTATTGGTTACGAAATCCAGCACTCGCGCCGAGTCCGGCAATTCGCACCGAGATAGAACAAACCATCAAACGAATAAAGGCATTCGCTGCGGACATTCACGCCGGAAAAATCACTGCTGAAGATGGAAACCGCTTTAAGCACGTGCTGCTCATCGGCATCGGCGGCTCGGCGCTCGGACCTCAATTCGTCTCCAACGCTCTTGGGTCCCGCGGCGACCCCATGGATATCTTTTTTTTCGATAACACAGATCCGGACGGCTTTGACCGAGTTTTCGAGAAGATAAGCGACGAATTGGGACAGACACTGGTCGTGGTGGTTTCAAAGTCGGGCGGGACGAAAGAAACACGCAACGGAATGCTGGAGGCGGAAGCAAAGTTCAAAGAAGAGGAGCTGCAATTCAACAAACACGCTGTGGCTGTAACAGGCGTAGGCAGCGACCTCGATAAATACGCAGAAAAGAACAATTGGCTGGCTCGATTTCCTATGTACGACTGGATTGGCGGACGCACGTCTGTCATGAGCGCCGTCGGACTTTTACCCATGGCTCTGCAAGGCCTCGATATAGACGATTTTCTGGCTGGCGCAGCAGCAATGGATGAGCACACTCGTACATCGGATGTAAGCCAAAATGCCGCGATGCTTCTTGCATTGATGTGGTATTACGCCGGCAATGGAAAAGGGGAGAAAGATATGGTGATCCTTCCCTATAAGGATGGTCTGGCATTATTTGCAAAATATTTGCAGCAGCTTGTGATGGAATCGCTCGGCAAAGAAAAGGATGTGGATGGCAAAATCGTGCATCAGGGCATTGCTGTTTACGGCAACAAGGGATCGACCGATCAACATGCTTATGTGCAACAGTTGCGTGACGGTGTTTTGAATTTTTTCGTAACATTCATCGAAGTCGACAAAGACCGTCGAAACCCGACAATTGAGATCGAAGATGGAGTTACGAGTGGCGACTATCTTCACGGATTTCTGCGCGGGACGCGAAGCGCACTTTACGACAGCGGACGCGAATCAATCACCATCAGCATCCCTGAGGCCAATGCGTTTAATATCGGCGTGTTGATTGCCCTGTATGAGCGCGCCGTGGGCTTTTACGGTTCACTAGTCAACATCAACGCTTATGACCAACCCGGCGTTGAAGCTGGAAAGAAAGCGGCGACACGATTGTTGGAGCTCCAAAAACAGGTGCGAACGAAATTGACGCGTGGTTGTGGCAAAACGGCCGAAGAAATCGCCCGTTCTATGGATGCAGAGCCAGAAGACGTGTTTCACGTGCTCCGGCACTTGGCGAACAACGATCCACATATTCGTGTCTCGCACGGCGAGGAGCCTGCGGACGATCAATTTTCGCTCGGCGACTAGAATCTTGGAGACGTACCAAACGTATGCCGGACCCGACTGGTGAAGAGCAAGGTAATGCCGTCAATGTCGCCTGGAGCGACGTTGTTCGTTTTATACGCCAGCTTAGCCACGATCTGCGCAATCATCTGAATGCGATCGAACTGCAGTCCGCATATATCAGCGAGCTCCAAGGAGACGAACTCAAAGGCGAAATCGCCCGTTTGCGCGGAATGCTCTCTAGATTGACCTCCGCTTTACAATCTCTTTCGAGAGCAGTCAATGGGGTCCAACCGAATTTGATCCATTATCGGGCTGCAGACTTAGCGGAAGATTTGCGCAAGAAAATTGAACATGATTTCTCGGAGCAAAGCTCGGACGCCACTTGGAATATCCAGGGCGGCGACGCGATGCTAAACGTCGATCCTCAGCTTCTGGTGGAAGCGCTTAGCGAGGTTTTCGGCAACGCCTTCCGACACATTGGCGACAAGGGGCGTATCCTGGTGACTGCCAAAGTACAAAATGGCCAATTTCTCTTTGTCATTGAGGAACCGAAAGTCCAACTGGAAGGGACTACCGAAAACTGGGGATGCCAACCCCTCCAAAAAGTGACCGCCAATCATTACAGTCTTGGTCTGCATCGGGTCCGGGCTATCATGGAGGCCCACGGTGGCAAGATGCATGCACAGTACGATTCAAACACTTCAGTGCTGACGACAATTCTTGCGTTGCCCATTTCAAGTAGCTCTTCCAAAGATGTTTGAATCATCGGATTTTCTACTTTTGACAGACTGGAATCCGCCGGTCGTGCGTAGTACGAAGGCGACCGATCAATGAAAACTAACAACCATCGGGTCCTGATCATCGACGACGAGCGCCCCGTCCTCATGACCCTTGAAGCGCTTTTGAAGCGACACGGTTATCAGGTGGACACAGCCGCAACGGCATCCCAGGGACTTAAGCTATTAAGGTCGAAACCTTCGACGCTGGTCCTACTCGATCTGCAATTGCCCGACGCCGATGGATTGGAAACGCTCGATCAGATCAAAACGGAAGTACCTCAAACGCAGGTCATCATTTTGACGGCTCACGATTCGTTGCACAATGCCATCGAATCGATCAAGCGGGGTGCTTACCATTTCATTAGCAAGCCTTATGCGGCTGAGGAATTGCTGAGCCTCGTAGAAAAAGCGTTCGAAAAACAGTTCCTCGTGCAAGAAGCCGAACAACTTCGAGAGAAGACGGAGCAACTCGAACGGCGTCTGGAGATGGCGGAGGCGCGGCCCACGCTGATTTTCAAAAGCAAACCGATGCACGAGATCGAGGAGTTGATCAACGCAATGGCGCCTTCAGATGCCAATGCTCTCATCCTGGGGGAGAGCGGGGTCGGCAAGGAAGTAATCGCGAATACTATTCACGCAAGAAGCCGACGCGCGGGCAAAGCAATGGTAAAGCTAAACTGCGCAGCTTTTCCGCAGACGATGATTGAGGGAGAGCTGTTTGGCTACGTCAAAGGTGCGTTCACTGGCGCAACGCAGGATTTCCCTGGAATGATTGGGGCGGCCGATGGCGGCACACTTTTCCTTGATGAAATTTCTGAAATGCCGGCGGAGCTGCAGACGCGGTTTTTGCGTGTCCTACAAGAGCGCGAGTATCGGTCACTTGGAAGCACACAAACGATGAAAGCGGATTTTCGGGTGATCGCGTCGACCAATCGACCGGTTCCCCAGGCGCTTTCAGAGAACCGGCTGCGTTCGGATTTGTATTACCGGCTAAACACGTTTCAAATCGAAGTACCGCCGCTTAGAAAGCGAAAACAGGATATCCCTCCGCTAATCGCTGCATTCGTTAAACAGTTCGCTCAACAGCTCGGCAAGCCAGAGCCGGACATTTCGCCCGAGGCATTCCAAAAATTGCTCGATTATTCGTGGCCGGGAAACGTTCGCGAACTGCAAAACGCGATCGAATATGCCGTGGTGTTGGCGCGACAAGGCACAATCAGCGTGAAAGAGCTGCCCGCAGAAATACAATTGCCAACCGCGCTGCAACAAACCGAGCGGGCTGCTCTCCCGCGCACAGGCGTGCAGAGCCTCGATGACGTCGAACGCAGCGCGATTATTCAGGCACTCGCTGAATGTCACGGTAATAAAAAGAAGGCTGCAGAACTTCTAGGTATCCAGCGTCCTACGCTCTACAACAAAATGAAACGCTACGCGATTGAGTTATGATAGCCGCGTGATTCGGCGTCGGCTCAACGCTTCAACGCGCTAAATAATTCAACGCAGCGAAGCCTCCATTATCCGAGCGGAACCTTTAATTCGTTAGTCGGATTCCTGTCATTTGTGACGACAACTTCCAATTTCAGCTCCTGGAATGCCAGCTGATCGTGGATCAGGCCGAGTAACTCAAGAGTCCGTGCGTCGGGCATGTGCGCACAACGCAGCTCGATCCGGGCCGGCTTACCGGAAAGCTCGGGATGTGCTTCCGCCATTTCGCCGTCCAGTAAGAATGAGGCATAAGCGTTGAACCGCTCCTGCAACTCCAACAATCGTTCGTCAGAACCGCACCATTCAGCGGGCTCATTCATCACCAGAACGACTTGGTCGGTTTTCGGATCGTAGGCGATGATATCGATCACGCCTGTCCGATTTTTGCTGTTCGAAGTTTCAGGTCCGATATCCATGGAGCTAGTTCGATATTGGACGTTCGATGTTCGCCGTTCGATCTTCAAACTACAATGACCACGGATTTGAGCGCCGAACAAGTTCGCGCATTGCTACAGCTGGAGCCCCATGCAACGTGCGGTTTTGTGCGCATCACCTTTATCAGTAATCAGCAAATTGCGCCCGGCGGCCTGCCAGCGCCATTTGTTGACGGACGGCCAGCGGGTTCTGCCCTCATTTTTATGGTCACACCGGATGCGCCAGTGCGACTCCATCGCATTCGCAACGATCAGCTTTATCACCGCTACCTGGGCGATCCAATTGAGGTTCTGATGCTGCACGAAAATGGAACCAGTGAGCGCGTCGTGGTCGGTCCGGATCTGCAAGCTGGTCACAGCCTCCAGCTCCTGATACCGGGCAACACGTTCCACACTGCACGCGTGGTCGGACAACGACGCTGGTTTCTCGGAGCGAGCACAGAATGGCCCGGTGTAGAGAAAGTTGATGTCGAAATCGGCGATGTCGACGTGCTGGCTTCGAAATATCCAGAGGTTGCCGATGATCTGCGCGCGTTCCAGTAGCGGGCGTACCTCGTTGCCTAAACGTCATTTGAATGCGCTTCGGTTGCAGAGTTAATTTGCCGTTGTGGTAAAGGCTAAATCTCAGAGAGGTTTAACACTGCTCGGGCGGAGTGAAGCAAAGATCCCCAACTCGCCAGGCGAAGCGCGGTTGGAGACTTTTCAAAATCCTGCGCCCCGCCGCAACTACTGGATCCATTTCGAGACCGACGATTTTACTTCCGTTTGTCCAATCACAGGCCAGCCGGACTTTGCCAGGATTGACATCGATTACATCGCAGACCGTCTTTGCATTGAAAGTAAATCTCTGAAATTTTATCTGGCGTCGTACCGCAACCAGCGCGCGTTTAACGAAGCCGTGACGAACCGTATTTTGGACGATTTCGTCAGAGCATGTAGACCTCGGCAGGCAATGGTGACCGCGCAATTTTCCGCTCGCGGTGGAATTGCGCTTACTGTCCGTGCCGAATATCCAGACAAAGGTAGAGTCAGCCCAGACGGTCGATAAGATTGCAGGGCGCACCGCCAAAGCGGGCCTTGATCAAAATCGCGCATTAGCAAGCACCACAACAAATGAAACGGGCGGTTGTTCTTTTGAGCGGCGGCATTGATTCGACGACCACGCTAGCCATTGCCGTTGCGCAAGGTTTTGAAGCATATGCGCTCTCATTCGATTATGGCCAACGTCACCATGTTGAAATACGAGCCGCACATCGAGTCGCCGACTCGTTAGCCACGAAAGAACATCGCATCGCCAGGATCGACTTGCGCGTGTTTGGCGGCTCCGCACTAACGGGCGAGGTCGAAGTCCCGAAAAAGCGCTCGGAGGAACAAATCGCGCATGGGATACCGATCACCTACGTTCCAGCGCGCAACACCATCTTTCTGGCTTACGCGCTTGCCTGGGCAGAAGTGATTCCCGCCACCGACATTTTTCTTGGTGTAAATGCCATCGATTATAGCGGCTATCCTGATTGCCGTCCCGAATTCATCGCAGCGTTCGAGAACCTTGCCAAGGTTGGAACAAAGGCGGGCGCCGAAGGCAAACGCTTTCAGATTCACACGCCACTAATCAAACTTTCGAAGGCAGAAATCGTTCGCAAAGGAACTGAACTCGGTGTCGATCTCTCTCTCACTCACAGTTGTTACGATCCAACACCAGAAGGCGTCGCTTGTGGTGAGTGCGATTCATGTGTCCTGCGCCTGAAAGGCTTTCGTGAAGCCGGACTTAAAGATCGGATCCGTTACGTAAAAAAATGAAGCCCAACTCTCCCTGTCGTTCTGAGCGAAGCGAAGAATCTCGGATTATGTGCCGAAAGCCGGAGATGTTTCGCTTTGCTCAACATGACACTCGGCGTATGACACGCACGCCAATGAAATGAAACGCGTGTTCCGGATTTTCGAGTTATCCAAAAACGAACAGCGGGTCGTCCTGATCGTGATACTCCTGCTAATCGCAATTGCCTTCGTGCAATATGAACGCCGCATTCGTCGTTTCGTTCAACCCACAACCGAAGCAGAAACGACACCGTCCCAAAGCATTGAGGAACACGAGCATGAGCCGTGACCTACCGATTCAGCGGTTTAATTTTCGCTCAAGCCAGGAATTCTACCGTAGCCTACAAAGTTTGGACTAATCTTTGCGTCGCCGCTTTGTGGCGGCGGTGGCATTTTGAAATCAAACACGCTGACGCCAAAGCGTTGTTTCCCGTCGTAGGTCCGACCGTCGCTTGATCCGATCATGACGCGTTTTTTGGTCCGTTTCTCACGGCCCAAATAAATCATGGTGTGAGTGATCGGCGGATCGCGATCGATGTTGTAGGTGCCACTCCAAAAGAGCAGATCACCCGGCTCAAGATCGTCGAGCTCAAACGTATCTTCCTTCCGGCTCAACACGGCATTGAAGTCTCCAGCTTTGCGAACCCAGACGTATTGCTGACTCGAATCGCGCGGGACATCTTTGAATCCGTTTTCGGTCAGCAGATAATAAATGAAACCCGAACAATCCATTCCGCCCTCTGCGGGATTGGCTGAGCCGTAAGTGTAAACCAGATTTTCTTTTGTGAGCGCAAGACCGGCCTCCAGAATCTGGCGCACCTTCGGGGGATAACTGTCGAAGCCCAAAATCTCGTCGGGCAAAAGTGTGACGTTAGGCGCGCCTTTTTTTTCTGCGCCGGGATGTGGCGAGCGCGAAGGACTGGGCGTTTCTGTTGGGCTTGAAACCGGGCTTTCTTCAGGACTCGCCGTTGGCGTGGGGGACCCTCTCTTGCGCTTTGATTTTGTCTTCGACGTGGCAGTCGGAGAGGGAGTGGGCGAAGTCTTCTTGTGTCTCGGCGACGCCATTGAAGATGGACTGGGCGACGCTTTGTTGGTTGAGCGCTTCCGATGCTTGCGCGGCGCCGGTGTCGGGCTGGTAAAGATTTTCTTAACCTTTGTGCCTAATGACTCCTCAGCCGCGGTCGCGAAGTCATTCGCAGTGAAGAGCAGTGCAATGATTAAAAGCCACTTCATGTGCATGATCGTATTCAAAGCAAGTCGATGCTTGGAGAGAAATCCGAAAATTCGAATCCGCGGAAGATAAACGGTTGTAGCCACGGTGCTGCGTCGCCCTGAGGGCGTCAACGAAGGGAAAGCGCCTCGACCCAGCGAGGCGCTACAACAACGCCCTGTTCGACCCGGATCCGCTGCCAACGGTTCTCAACCGGCGAGCTCTTGAAGAATTGCTTTGTTAAGGCGAATCCCGCCTTCGAAATTTTCTAGAGGAAAATTCTCGTTAGGTGAATGCGCGCGACAGTCCGGCAGCGCGAGCCCCATTAGCAGCGTCTCGACACCGAGAATGCCTCGAAACTGGGAAACAATGGGAATGCTGCCACCTTCCCGTATCAGCGCGGGATCGCGATTGAACGCCTTGCGCAATGCACGTTGCGCTGCTTCGCCAATGGTCGAATTTGGATCGGTTAGATACCACGGCCCGCTGTGGCCGTTGGTGATCTCGATTGTGACGCCTTTGGGCAAGTTCTTCCGCAGGTGTTCCCCTGCCAGTTTCAGGATTTCATCGCCCTCTTGATCTGGAACCAGTCGAAACGTCAGTTTGGCCATCGCATGGCTGGGAATGACGGTTTTTGTGCCCTGCCCCTGGTAACCTCCTCCAATTCCATTAATCTCGGCAGTCGGTCGAACCCAGATACGCTCCAGCGAATTGTAGCCGGCCTCGCCAAACAGCTCCGGCACGCCCGTCTCCTGTAGGATGAGTTTGTCGCCATTGACTGGAAGTTTTCGCCACGCTTCTCGCTCCCATTTTTCCAGCGGCTTAACGCGATCGTAAAAACCGGCGATCGCGACGCGGCCTTCGCGATCGTGAAGTGTGGCGAGCAGTTGCGCCAGTGCGGTGATTGGATTTTGGACGGCACCTCCAAAAATACCGGAGTGCAAATCCATTTTCGGTCCGGTCACTTTGATTTCGAGAGCCGTGACTCCGCGCAAGCCGTAGCTTAGTGTTGGCACACCTTTCTCAATCATTCCGGTATCGGAGACGACCGCCACGTCGCTTTTCAGCGCGTCGCGATTTTCATTGAGAAAGGGGCTGAGATTTCCGCTGCCGATTTCTTCTTCGCCTTCGATCACCAGGTGCAAGTTCACCGGCAGATCGCCATCTTGTTCGATCGTTTCCTGAATGCCGAGAATGTGCGAAAGAATCTGGCCTTTGTTGTCTGTTGCGCCCCGCGCGAAGACGTAGCCGTTTTTCAGAACAGGCTCGAACGGGGGCGAATCCCAAAGCTCCAGAGGATCCGGCGGCTGCACATCATAGTGTCCGTAGATTAAAACGGTCCGGCGCCCGGGCTGATGTTTGTTGCGCGCCCAAACGATCGGGTGCCCGCGCGTTGGAACCAGTTGTGTCTCTAAGCCAATACTGGTGAGCTTTTTCACGAGCCATCGCGCGCAGTCCTCCACCTTTTTCTTGTACTGATCGTCGGTCGAAACACTCGGAAAGCGAAGGAACGAATAATATTCCTCAAGGTAGTTGTCACGCATGGCCACAAACTAATCAGTTTTCGCAGTTTGCCTACGATTTCTGCCGCACGTGAAACCGAACGAAATACATGATCGAGGCAAGCGCGAGCACTATTCCGGTCACCAGAAACTCGCGAGCCGTCGCATGGGTGAGAATCCAAAAAATCGCGACGATCGCCAACGCAGGCACAATTTTCATTCCAGCGAAATTGAAGGGCTGAGCGCCGTCGGCTCGGACGTCACGTTGCACCAAAACCCAGCAGGCGGTGCAGCAAAGCAGATACATCAACAACACCGCGACATTGGATAACACCGCCAGCTTTTCAAATGTGCCGCTGATCGACAGCGCAAACGCGAGTGCCGCGTAAGTGATGATCGCCACGTCCGGTGATCGAAAGCGGGGATGAACATGCGCGAAAAATTGCGGTAACGCTCCATCGCGCCCGAAAGCAAATATCAAACGCGGCGAGCTCAGAATGTCGCTCGTCACAAATCCAAATGCTGAGACCGTGGCGCCAGCTAGAAGGATTGTGCGCCCCAGATTACCCAGGAAAGTCGCCGCCGATTCGGCAAGTGGCGCGCCAGGATGGTTTGCAAGCTCGGCGCCGAGTGTCCCCTGCCCAACGATTTGAATCAGGATGTAAATCACCGTCGTAATAATCAGCGCGAGATAAGCGGAACGTGGAACCGTGCGCGCAGGATTCTTCACTTCACCGCTCGGAATCAATGCCACCTCAATTCCAACGAAGGCGAAAATCAACAGGATGACCGCATCGCCTAACGACTTGCTGCCGGGCCAACTGCTCCAACTAAGATTCGGCGTGTGAATAAAAAATATTCCCACGCAAACAAACAGCAAGAGAGGCAAAAGTTTTGCGACCGTAATGACGGTAACGGCGCCCGCACCTTCGCGCACACCGCGGATATTGATTAGTACCAGTGAACCATAAACGGCGAGCATGACCATAATGCGCATTGCCGGACTGCCGAGAACTGGAACGACAAGAGCAACTGAATTCGCCAGCACGTTCACGACGCCGGCCACCGCGCCGAGCGCGGTTAGAAAATAAAGCATGCCGGCGAGAAAGCCGACGTAACGACCGAACGCGACTTCGACATACGCGTACAGACCTCCGGTCAGGGACACCCGACTGCCCGCAATTGCGAAGCAAGTGACGAACAAGACCATCGCGATCGCACAACAGATAAATGCGAGCGGGGCAGCGGGTCCCAGTTCTCTCGCAACCGTTGCCGGAATAACGAAGATTCCCGCACCAATTGTCGAACTGACAATGTTAGCCGTCAGAGCTGGAGTTCCGATACCACGGACCAACTGATGGTCGACGCGCTTTGCCTGTTGTATCGACACCGCCGACCCATCCGCCATCGGTGCATCCTGCGTGATTCAGTTGTCCAAGGCAAGAGTCCCGCGTAAGTTCCGCTGCCAAAAGGGAGGGTGCTCGCCAAGTCGGTGTGAAGGCGATATGGGGAAAAATTGCATGTCAGGCTGCGAGTCTGATCAAGCCAGAATGCCAGCCTGCATATTCCAAAAGTCGCGGAGCCACCGGGTTATCGGAGGTATGCGCCAACGCGTGCAAGCTTCGACCCCATATGCTGTGGCTAGCCGACGGCAAAACACTTCAAATTGTGTGTTTTTTTCTTGTAACGCTCTGATCCGTGCTGTATTGACCATCTGAGGCCCGAGGTTTGGCCTGCCATGCATTTACAATCGCTCGAGCTTTTCGGCTTTAAATCATTCGCGGACAAAACACTCCTCACTTTTCACGAAGGCACGACTGCTATCGTTGGGCCGAACGGCTGCGGAAAATCGAACGTGCTGGATGCGGTACGCTGGGTACTCGGTGAGCAATCCGCAAAATCATTGCGGGGCGACGAGATGGCGGATGTAATTTTTGACGGCAGCGAGGCGCGCAAGCCGGTCGGATTTGCCGAAGTATCGCTGACTTTCACCAATTGCTCTGACGAGCTCGGCATCGATTGGCATGACGTGCGCGTAACTCGCCGCGTTTATCGCGACGGGAATTCGGAGTATCTGCTGAACAAGACGGCGTGCCGCCTCCGCGACATTCAATCTTTGTTCGCCGACACCGGTATTGGGCGCACTGCGTATTCAATGATGGAACAAGGCAAGATCGACATGATCCTCAGTTCGCGGCCGGAGGATCGACGCGCAATTTTCGAGGAAGCGGCGGGAGTCACCAAATACAAGACACAAAAACGCGAGGCGCTGCGAAAACTCGAAGCGACCGAGGCAAATCTCCTGCGCATTGGCGACATCATTAAGGAAGTAAAACGCCAGATCGGTTCGCTGCAGCGGCAGGCAGGCAAAGCGCGGCGTTATCAGGCGTTGCATGATGATCTTCGTATTCTTGATTCGCATTATTCGCGCAAGCAACTCGAGGCGCTTGAGGCCGATCTCGCACATTGCCAGGCTGAGATCGTACGCCTGGGCGAATCGGAAGATTCCACTCGCGCCAAAATCGACGCGGAAGAAAACGATTTGACCGAGCAACGCTGTGCGCTGGAAGAAATCGATTCGCAGATCGCGACCAGCCGCACCGAGCTGCAGCGCCTCGAAAGTGAAATCAACACGCACCGAAATCGAATTCAATTCAATCGGCAACGGGCAGAGGAATTGAAGGAACTGATTGAACGTTCTCGAAGCGACATTGCTGCTGCCGAAGCGAAGCGGGCGCAGCAAGGCAAAGAAATTCAGGAGGCAACCGCGCTGATTGAAAACACCGGCGAGGCGCTCCAGACAAAGGAAGTAGAATTAAAGCGACTTACCGACCGGCTGTCGGAACTTCGGTCGGAGCAGATCGCGCGGGTATCGAAACTTGAGACGCTGGAAAAAGCGGCGTCACAAATTGAGCGCCGAGTCGCTGACCTCGCGGAGGAGATCTCGGGTCTTAAGATTCGCCGTGAAACCACCTACGAAAATCGGCGCGGTTTGGATAGGGCCGTTTCTACCATCGAAAGCGCCCGCACTCGGATCGAGGACGAAATCGCCAGTGTCCGCACCACGGTCGAAAACCTGCAGAGCAAAGTCGATCAATGCCGAGCCGGTGTTGAGACTGGCGCTGAAAAGCTGCGAGAACACCAGCAACTTGCCGCCGGGATGGAGAAAGAGCTTGGAGCAATTGAGCGTAGCCACGCAGAAAAAGAATCACGGCTCGAAATTCTGCGCCAACTTAATGAGGAAGGAGAAGGCCTTGCGCAAGGGTCGCAAGCAGTACTGAAGGGGCTGCATGATCGATCGCGATTCGAGCCGGCGCTTGCGGGTGCTCTGGTAGCCAACCTTGATGTAGATCGAGATTTCATTCCGGCGATCGAAGCAGCATTAGGCCGAAATTTGCAGGCCATCGTGCTGAAAGATGCGCAGTTGGCGCCGGAAATTATTGCGGCTTTAAAGGAAAACAAACTCGGCCAGGCTGCGTTGGTCGTTCCGCAGCTGGCTAATAGCACGGCCAAGAATTACGGAAAACGCGTTCTTGAAACATCGCTCGGCTGGGCAATCGATAAGGTGAAAGCGCCGGAGGCGCTAGCACCGGTTATTGCACAATTGCTTCGAAACATTGCGATTTTTCAGAACCTCGACGACGCGCTGACTGCCAGGAAAAAAGACAGCGAAATCGCAGCTGCGACATTGGATGGCGAATTTGTATCAGCCGACGGCGTCATCTTTGGCGGAAGCCGGGAAACATCAGCAGATTCTCTTCTGGAGCGCAAGGCGCGCATTTCTGTTTTGGAAAGAGAATGTTCCGAGATCTGCAAACAACGCGACGCTCTCTTTGAAAAATGCAACGACGCAAAACGGATCCTGGAAAAGGCGACCAGGGAACTTGAAGACGCCCGACGAGCTTACGAGATCATCGAACGTGAAAAGTCCGATTGTGACAATCGAATTCTTTTTCTCACGCGAGAACTCCAGGAAGGCGAACAGAAACAAACGCAGGTTCGCTCCGAGCAAACTATGCTGGTCCGACAGATTCAGGCTGCAGACGAACGCATTGGAAAACTGGAAGAGGAACTAGCTGGAGAACAAGCGGCTCTGGAGTCGAACAGAGCTGAGCAAAAGACACTGCGGACCGCGCAGACGGATGTCGCAAGGCACGAGGAGGAGGCGAAGGAGCAACTAAACGAATTGCGTTTGATCGTCGCCACAGAGCGACAGCGCTACGACCATTTGATGGCACAGCGTCAGCCGATGAACGCTCGTGAAGCCGAGCTTGCAGAGATCATTGCGGCGCGGCGAACTGAGATCACCGGTTTTCAAGAGCGGCTGACCACGCAGGCAGAAGAATCACAGCTGGCTGAGTCCGCGATCGAAAAACAAACCGAACAGCAGGAAGCCCTCCAGTCAGAATTAGCTGCCCTAACTGAAGAGCGCAGAAAACGGTCCACAACAATGAACGAAGCGGAGTCGAATTTGCGCGCAATTCGAAATTCGTTAAACGACCTGCGCGACTCGCGCTCGAACGAACAAGTCCGGCACGCTGAACTGCAATTAAAAACCGACAATCTCACCGAACGGGTTTCTCGGCGGTATCAAATCAATCTCCGCGAATTCAGTCCTGACCAGGCTGTGTTTGAAAAAGCTCTGCGCGCGCAGATCAAGAGGCGCATCGACCGATCGGCGGGCGAGGTTCCAAATGGCGCTGACGCCACCGCGGTTTTACAAGCGCGTTCAGAAGACACGATTCAGCTCACAGTGGCCGATGTCGACAAGTTGATTGCAGATCTTCGGACACAGCTCGACAACATGGGCCCGGTAAATCTGGACGCTGTTCATGAGTACGACGAACTGGAAGAACGATACAAGTTTCTCGAATCACAAAACAATGATCTTACGAATTCGCGTCGCCAATTGCTCGACGTGATCGCGCAGATCAATTCGACAACAAGGAAAATGTTTAGCGAGACTTTTGCTCAGGTACGAACCAATTTCCGTGAAATGTTCCTGGAACTCTTCGGTGGCGGCCGCGCAGACCTCGCCCTGCTGGACGAAAACGATCCGCTGAACTGTGGAATTGAAATCAGTGCCAAGCCGCCCGGAAAACAGTTGCAAACCGTTTCTCTGCTTAGCGGCGGCGAACGCTCCATGGTTGCAGTGGCGCTGTTGTTCGCAATTTACATGGTGCGGCCCAGTCCGTTCTGCATTCTCGACGAAGTCGATGCGGCAATGGACGAGGGCAATATCAATCGCTTTATCCGCGTGCTGGACCGGTTTGTAGAGCAGAGTCAGTTTATCATCATTACGCACAATAAGCGCACCATCGCCAAGGCCGACGTGCTATACGGCGTTACCATGGAAGAGCGCGGCGTGAGCAAGCTGGTGGGGATGAAGTTGACCGCGCCACATCAAGTCTCCGGCGAAACATTTGCGAACGCAGCACAGAAGCCTGCGCAGGAACGTCTCGCGCTTGCAATGCAGTAACAGCTTGCCATCTGGGGAGGCAGGCTGCTCGCTTGGAGTTATCGGCAGCTTGTCCTCCCTGGAGGCCAACTCGGAAATTCCATAAAATCTTTTTGCGCGGGCTGCTTAATCTCGCGTAAAATTGCAGGATGCTTCAGACCGCGCAGCGGCAATCCAGGACAAAAAAAACCAAGCCGGCGGCGCCGCCACACGAGCGCTTCCTCGAAGCATTTCGCTGGATGCTACTGGCGCGAACGCTGGAAGAAAAACTGGTTAGTCTGTATCGGGGCGGTCTCATCACTGGCGGCGTCTATATCGGCAAGGGCCAGGAAGCAGTGAGCGCTGCATGTGGTCTGTTTTTGGAAAAAGGCGACATTTTTGCACCATTGATCCGCGACCAGGCGGGACGATCTGCATTCGGCGAACCACTGTTGGACGTCACGCGCACATATTTAGGCTCGCGCCTTGGCCCGATGCGTGGCCGCGACGGCAACATCCACCGGGGCCGACCCCAGGAAAATCAGCTCGCCATGGTCAGCCATCTTGGCGCAATGATCTCTGTCACTGTCGGCGCGCTGATGGCCAAACGATTCAAAGGAGAGAAAGGATTCATTGGCATGGCATGCATTGGCGAAGGGGGAATGCAAACTGGGGCTTTTCACGAGGGAATGAATATCGCTGCAGTCGAGCAGGTGCCGCTCGTGATCGTGGCGACAAACAATCATTATGCCTATTCAACGGCGAATGACCGCGAGTTCGCGTGCGAGGATTTGGTGGATCGCGCGATTGGTTACGGTTTTGAAGGTTACAGTCTCGATGGCACGGATCTTAGTGCGTGCCTCGACGTAATCGGCGGTGCAGTCAAACGTGCGCGCGCTGGCCGGCCGCCGCAGTTGGTTGTCGCTTCGGTGCTGCGACTCTCCGGGCACGGCGAACACGATGACGCCAGTTACGTCACCGAGGAGATCAAGCGCGAACCATTTGCACGCGATAGTTTAAAAGTCGCAGAACAAACAATCGCTGATTTGAAATTGGCCGATGCCGAAACTGTGGCTCAGTGGCGGAAAGACGCAGTAAGTAAAGTGGATGAAGCAGTCGCTACTGCACAAAAGGAAGCTCCGCCCGAAGGCGACAAGGAAGATTGGCGCGCCTTATCAACCCGTGACCTCGTCGATCAGCTGGAAACGATCGAATAAGGCTTCAACCAATGAAGTGATGAGCATCACGTATCTCGAAGCAATCCGCGAAGCTCAGGCGAAACTCCTTCGCGATGACGAACGCGTGTTTATCTACGGGCAGGACGTGGGCGGCGCGTTTGGAGGAGCTTTCAAAGCCACAAAAGGTCTTGCTAAAGAATTTCCAGGACGCGTCCTAAATACGCCGATCAGCGAAGATGCGATGGTCGGGACTGCCATTGGGGCTGCGATTCAAGGGATGCGGCCGATTGTGGAAATGCAGTTCGCCGATTTTTCCAGCATTGCGCTGAACCAAATTTTAAATAATGCCGGCACACACTATTGGCGAACAAACATGCCCGTTCCGATCACGGTTCGCCTGCCTTCAGGTGGAACAAAAGGAAGCGGACCGTTTCACAGCCAATCGATGGAGTCCGTTTACGCGCATTATCCGGGACTCATTGTCATGACGCCGGCGACAGTGGAAGACGCGTACACCATGCTAATCGACGCCGTGGCCATCGATGATCCGGTTGTCTACTGCGAGCACAAGTATCTGTACTATCATCTCAAAGCGGACGAACTGCCCACTGAGGGGTTGCCCACAGGCAAAGCGCGTATTGCCCGGGAAGGACGAGACCTGACCATTGTGAGTTACAGCGCGATGCTCCACGAGTCGCTTGCTGTTGCCGAACAATTCGCCGGTGAAGGCTTTGAAATTGAAGTTGTCGATCTTCGCTCGGTTAAACCGTTGGATACCGATACCGTGCTGGCCTCGGTCGCGCGCACCGGTCGGCTGTTGTGTGTGGGAGAATCGTTTCCATGGGGCGGCGTAACGTCAGAAGTCATCGCACGCGTTGCGGCGGAGGGTTTCCATCTGTTGGATTCCGCCCCGCAGCGTATCAACGCAAAGGACACGCCAATCCCTTATCATCCAAACCTTTGGTCCGCCCATAGACCTAACGCGAAGGAGATCGCGAAAAAAGCCCGTGCCCTGCTTCGAGAATAAATTTATGCCGCAAGTTCCAATTATCATGCCGCAACTCGGCGAATCGATCGCCGAAGCCACAATCGTCGACATTAAGGTCAAGGCCGGCGACGACGTTGCGGACGACCAGGAAATCATCGAGGTCGAAACCAATAAAGCGGTGATGGGCGTGACCACGCCTTGCAAAGGCAAGATTGCCAAAGTCTCCGTGCAATTGAAAGAGACTTACCCCGTCGGCGCTGTCCTCGGATATGTAGAAGCGAGCGAAGCGGACGCTGCGAGATTTGCAAAACAAACAGCGCCTCCACCGCAGCAGGAAGTCGCCGAAGAAATCCCCGCGCGCGCTGACCAGGAAGTCGCTCCCGCACAGCAGAAGAAAATGACGAGGCGCGATGGTGATGGCGCACGCACTGGTGGGTTGCCCGTTCCCGCGGCCGTGAAAGGGGCAACATTCATGTCCCCGCGTGTTCGCGCACGAATGACCGAATTGCAATTAACAACAGCCGATCTCGCAGGAATCATGGGTACGGGGTCGGGAAACCGCGTTACAATCAAGGATCTCGAAAATTTTCTGCAGAAGATCGACAACCAAACCGCACACGACGCTTCTGCAATCCGGACGGGTGTGGCCGACGCGATGCGGCGGAGTTGGACACGGCCCCTGTCAACGATTGGTTCATCGGTGAATCTGGATCCGATGCTGCAGGATCGACAAACCCGCGAGCCCAAACCCGGTCCGGGTCTCTACGCGCTGCGAGCGCTCGCGCTGGCCCTTGCTGAAAGCCCCGGCGCAGCGGCGAAGTTGATCGGAAATCGCGTTGTACAATCGAACTCTGTTGACCTTGGAATCGCTGTTGAAGCCGAGGATGGAATCATGGTTCCAGTGATCCGAGGCGCCGACAAAACTTCGCTTGCCGATCTCACGTCGAAATATAAGGCGCTCGTCGAGCTTGGCCGACAGCGCCGCATCTCGCCCGACATGCAAGCCGGCGGCGTCGCAACGGTTTCGAACTTTGGGACGTTCGGGATGGAATGGGGAACGCCAATCCCGTTGCCTGACCAGACGTTGTTGCTCGGACTGGGAGTCGGAAAAAAAGTTCCATCATGGGATGAAGAGAAAAAAGAATTTGTTCCCAAGACCGAAGCCCAGATTACCCTGAGTTTCGATCATCGCAGTATTGACGGAGGCGGAGCAGGACGTTTGCTAAAACGGGTGATCGAGTTCCTCGAGGCGCCCAAACAACTGTGATACTGATCTGCATCATCCGGAGCGCCTCCTTGTTTGGTGGGAGATAGGCAAGTCTCGTTCGTCCAGGTTTTGAACCCTGCAATTTCTTACATCATTGCTTCTGTTCAACGCAGCGGAACGCATCTGCTTTGCAGTATCCTCCGAAACACCGGCGTAGCTGGGTCGCCGGAGGAGTATTTTTTGTCCAGACCCGGCGAAACATGGGAAGAACGTTGGAATGCATCGTCGCGTCACGCCTATGTGGAAGGCATTTTAAAGCAAAACACCGGAGTCAATGGAGTCTTCGGCACTGTCGTGATGTGGAGTTACTTCGATCGAATGTGCGAGATGTTGCGCGATATTCCTGGTTACAAACGTTTGAACGGAGCACAACTCCTCGCGGCTGTTTTCTGCCAGCCAAAGTATGTCTGGATGCGACGTCGGAACCACGTTGAGCAGGCAGTCTCCTGGGCGATGGCATGCCAAACAGGTGTCTGGACCCAACAAGCAGAAAAGAAATCTCAACCACAGGCAACACCAAAATTTGATTTCAAGGTAATCGACGAATGGTGCAACCGTATCGAAGCACACGACAGCGGTTGGGAGAATTATTTTCATCAGAATAAAATCGAGCCTTTGGTTCTTTTTTATGAAGACGTCGTCGCATCTCATCGCACCGCCGCGGAACGCGTTCTAAAATTTCTTGGATTGCCATTTACGCCGGATCTCGACATGCCAACGCCTGCAGTCGAAAAACAAGCGACGCGAATCTCTGAACAGTGGGTCACTCGTTACTTGAAGCTGAAACACCCGAAGCAGGGGCGGCTTGCGCGCATCATTCGGCGTGTACGAATCTAAATTTCGGCTAGGGGGCCGGTGGCATTACGCCTTAGACGGCTTCAAATCTGTTTTTTGCCATACCTCTCAAAACCACTGCACCCAGGATTACAAGGAAGGACGCCACGGCAACCACAGTGCCCAAAATCAGCCAAATTGGGCGGTACACGAGAACAAGCCGTCCATGAGCACCGGCTGGAACTTCGACTATTGGAAATAATCCACGATAAGAAGTGACTGGGAGTGCGTGAGTGCCCAGTCGCGCTTCGTATCCACGAAAATATGGGCGGGAAAAAGTCAGCAGAGCCGGGCGCCCACGATTCGGCACATCCACATCTGCTTCTACTCGGTTTCGAGAATCATTAATTTGCGAAATAGTTGCTGTGGCAAATTGTTCCCCAGGCCGCGAATCAATAGAATTTACCGACCGCACTCGCATCAGAGGATTGCCGCGTCGATGAAAGACCCTGCCTTCATCAGTTGTGAGAGTTAGTTCCCATTCGGAAGACGGCTGCGGCGTTAAATCCAATTCTTTAGCAACGACAATTCCATCCACGCCTAACAGAGCTAGTTCACCGTTCTCGCCGGCTTGAGTGTTGAGCAAATAACTCCCTACACCGGGATTGATCTCGCCATGGATTGAGGTCGCGAATTCCCGGGCTACGCCGGCTGGACGAATCGGACTGTAGCCGTTGATAAAACGCAAGCCTGCCCACATTGATGTGCTACCGGGTCGCAGCGTCTCGCCGACCGGCTGAGGTTTGTATGCTGTGCAATAGGTCACCTCCGCCCATGGATAGATGCTGAGGTAAAGGCGCTGTGGATCGAGGGGCGCGGGCTTTAGAAGTGACTGCGACAAATTGTACTTGGGAACACCGCAGTTCGTCGGCATGCAGATGTACGTAGCCAGCAGCGCGAAAAACGTGACTCCTGCTGCAGCGCATTTCTGGAATTCGGAGCCGCCCCGGTAAAGTGTCGCCAAAAACCAAAGCACGGCCAGGACCAGAAAAATCCACGTCAACGGGAAAGCGTACGGTCCAGTCGTACCCACAATCAGCATCGTGGCGGCGATAATGACGGTGAGCAAAAGCGCCGCGGCAGGCGTAGTCAGCCAGCGCGCCGGAGCGGAGATGGAAGGAGACGATTCCCCTTGAAGATTTATTACTTCCGCGGCGCAGACCGCGAGGAGTAAATGAAAAAACGGCAACCATCGAAAACTCCAACGAAAAAATCCGGCTGTGGGGAACATGGAGAGCAACAGCAAGACGAACAACAGAAGCAGCTCCCATTTGATTTGCCTAACGAGTAATCGGGTCCGCCCAACCAGCCCCGCGATCAGCGCTGCCGGAGCGACAAGCCCACAAGCGAGTTCTGTTGCCGAGTGTGGCAGGTAGCGGTTGGAAAAATCGGCCCAATTAACCGTCCAACACGGTAAGATGAGGCCGGGCAAAGCCGCTGGGGGAACGAGCCATTGCCAGTGCGCCTTCGCCGGCTGCAATTCGCGCGCTGAACCCTGGACAAGATCAAGAATCGCAAGCCACGCGAGAGCGGATAATCCGAAGCCGAGCGCCACGCCAACGAGCATCGGCACAACCGACAAGAGGCTCCGACTTTGCGCGAATCCTTTGATTGCCAGCCATGCGATCAAAAGGAACAGCATCAAAACCGTGTAAGGAAATCCGCCGGTAACAACGAGGTAAACAAAGGGCGCAGTCCAGAGGAATTTCCATTTGCTTCGGTGTGGATCGAGAGCGCGTGAAGCCCCCCACCATACCCATGGCAGCCATGTGA
>JBKPMH010000058.1:0-12581 GCA_046732035.1 Verrucomicrobiota bacterium | reverse complement strand
AAGTGGTTGACGCGACGAGCAACGAGCCAAAAAAGCTGAACAAAATTCTCGATTCAGATCCCGGTGCGCGCTACATCGGTGAATTTTCGCTCGGATTTAATCCACGCATTTTACATCCCATGCGTGACATTTTGTTCGACGAAAAAATCGCCGGCTCGTTTCATTTCACTCCGGGCCAGGCGTACGAAGAGGCAGACAACGGAAACCGAAGCCAGGTCCACTGGGATCTGGTCAGCATTCAGCGCCCGGAGTACGGCGGCGGTGCAGTTTACTTCGATGGGAAGCTGATCCGGAAGAATGGAGTGTTTCTTCCGAAACAGCTGCGCTCGCTAAACTGGCGCTGATGGACAAAGAGATCGTCTCTGCTCAGACTCGCTTTGGGGCGCTGATAGGGTTCAGATGGATCATTCCTATCTCGCCGCCTTCTCCAAGCTCCAGATTTGCTATTTCAAACATCGGCGCTCCTTCGGCGGGCGACGGTCCGGCACCCGGTAACTGAACAGCCACCTGCTTGGAGTTCGAATTCAAGATAACGGATGCAATCTCGAGTGACGGCGCAAATTCCAGGGTAGTGATTTGGAATGGTACGGTAATAAGAACGGATGCTCGTCCTTGACGCGAGGGTGTAAGTTGCACCGGTGCGGTTTCAGAATTGGGCACCACCTGCAATCCTGCAACGGCAAACGAGGGCAAACCACCGGGTGTCGGCCTCTGCTGTTGCGATGGGACCATTCGAATCGTCCCGAGCGCTCCTGAAGCCGGCTGAATCTTTGCTATTTCGAAGCTGACTTGCAAATTTAGAGCTGATTGAGGTTGTTGGGGTGTAGGCAAGCGCATGGTAACCAGCTTCGATATTGGACGCACCTTCAGTGCACCCATCTTGAAACTAGGTGTCAACTGCATGGCTGCGATCTCGAAAGAGAAAGTGAGCTGCACGGACGTTTGCATCGCGGCAGGTGGCTGTTGCGGTTTGGCCATCGGCGGGGCCGCGGCTTTGTTTACGGGAGCGGTTGGGGTTTGAGTAGTTTCAGGCATGATTACGGGTGTTGTTGTTTGCGGAAGTACGGGTTCTGCGGCAGCGAGTCTTGGTGGATCAGAGGGCAAGGTCATAGCTCGTGCAACCACTGGTGTAGGAATCTCGGGTAAACCCGGTTCGTCAGGCACCGCTTCTTCAAAGGTCACAGATTCTACCGGAAGCTCGGCCATGGGTGCCACGGCAGGCACTTCGGTTTCTGAACTCTGAGAAATCTCAGCAGGCTCTTCCTCCAATGCCGGCAATTCCTTCGCGCCATCGAACACATAGCTGGTGTCGTGTGCCGGCCAGGCAAATTCCTCGGAGGTTTCGGGAACCGCAGCAGCAATCGGTTGTGGCTCCATTGCAGCAGCCTCTTCAGCCGATTCGTTTATCGCTGAAACACCGGAAATTACAGCGGGCTCGGTCACTTCCGCGTGCAAGCTTTCCCCGTTTTGTGGCACCTGTTCGACAATTGGACCCAAAGATGATTCAACCTGTGACTCAACAAGCGAAACCTCGCCGTCTGAGTGTGCCACCGGCGCCGGCACATCTCGCGACGCTTTGCCTCTGAGGCTGTTGGTGAGATTGAAAGCGTGATTCAGTTTGCTTGACGCAACCGCGCTGTGTCGCAACGAGGGTTTGAACGCTTTTAATTGCAGCGAAACCTGACGGGGGCCTCCGATCAAGCCGTTGCCTTGTGAATTTTTCTTTTCCGGCACTACCGACGCCCGCGGCTTAAATACTGCGGACGCCGGAACGGATACTGCTCGCGAATAACTTGGAACATTGAAGGCGTAACGACGCCGCAGTGAAGGCACGGCAACAAAGGCAAGGATAACCAGTCCGGCTAAAAGTAGTCCTCCGACAACCCAGATTCTCGTTGTTGCCAAAACGCCTGCGGGGGCGGTTTTGACAGGAGCGACTTCTACGGCAGGACTCGCGGAGGCATTCGTTTGAGCGACAGCGGCCTGATTATTTTGATCTGATGCGGGCGCCGTTTGTGGCGATTCAGCGGGGGCTGCCACGGCCGCAGTGGTTGAGTCGCTGCCATCTGCTGGCAATGCTGAGCCCGAGTGTTGGTCTGGTTGACTGGAATCTGGGGAAATCGGGCCGGTCGAGGAAGAAACGGATTGGCCGGCCGTTGTTGCTCCAGAATTGCCTATTTCCAGTCCTGCACTCGGGGCGCTCGTTGTTGAACCCAAAGCCAGGCCTTCGCTTTTTGAGGTGTCGCTTTGGCTGTTCGCGGCAAAAACCCTGTCTGGAATAGGACTCGGCTCGACCGCTGGACTCCCCTCAGCCTGAGCTGTATCAAACGCAGGAGTGGGCATAGTCGATGCCGGAGGTCTTTGCATCCAACCAACGTCGTAAAAAGCATCAGCAAAAACGCTGTTTAGTGCTGCCGAATAAATCTTGTCCGCCGAACCGGTCCAATCGGCCGCTTTCTCAGCATTGTTGTGTTGAAATTCCCAAGCCGCCTGAGCGTAGTACAACGCCGGCGTGTCGCCGGTGAATTGAAACTCATCCATCATTGCGTGTGCGCGGCTCTCTTTGCCTTCGAGCAACAGCGTCATGTAAATCTTGAATTTGATGAGCTCTGCCGCCTGGTTCTTATCGCCGCCGGGAGTGCGCTTATACAATGTCTCGAAACGGTCTCGCGCTTTTGCGTATTCCTTTTTCTTGAAGGGGATTTGCGCCAGGTTGTATTGGGCCTCGCGAAGTTTGGGGTCCAGCTTTGCCGCTTTCTTGAAGGCCGCTTCGGCCTGGTCGAACTGTTCCTGCTGCATCAAAATCTCGCCGCGTAAATTTATAGTCGGTGCCTGATTGGGATCTGCCTGATCCGCCTCATCGGCCAGTTTCAGGGCTGCCGCCAAATCGCGCAGGCGCAGGGCCTGCTGGGCCTGCTCAAACTTTGCACGAGCGTTAGCTTTCGATTTCTCGGTACGCTCAGCCGCTGTCATCAGCGGCAACGAAGGTCGTGCCTCGCCAACTGGCTTTTCCAACCATCCAACTTCGTAAAGTGATTCGGCGAAAAGTTTGTTCAGTTGCGGCGAAAAATTCTTTTCGGCAGCGCTGATCCAATCTTTTGCCTCCTTCTGGTTTTTTTGTTGCAGCGCGACGGCTGCTTTCACGTAGTTAACCGCCGGCGTCTCGGGAGAAAGCTCCAACTTGGCCTGGATGGAATCGACCATGTTCTCTTTGCCTTCCAGGAGATACGTGAGCAGGATTTTGTATTGAATCAGCTGCGACGCCTCTTTTGCGAGATCGGATTCGCCGCTCGAAAGAAGTTGTTCGAAACGATGTCGAGCTTCGGCCCAATCCTTTTTTAGAAATGGAATTTCGGCCAGGTTGAAGCGTGCGTTCCAAAACTTAGGATCGATTCGGGAAGCATCCTGGAGCGCTTTCTCAGCCTCATCGTAGTTTCCCTGCCGCATCAGGATCACACCGCGTAAGTTCTTTGACGCAGCGAGATCAGGTTGACGAGCATCGATGGCATCGAGTTGTTTGAGCGCTTCCGAAAATTTGTTCGAATCAAACGCGCGGAATGCGGCGTTGTACATTTCCTCCAACTCAGCTTTCGTCGGCGCGACATTTTCCGCTCCAAACGAATCTGCGGCGAATAACCTAAGCACCAGCGCGGCGATCGCCGCCATCCCCCACACTCTCATGAAGTAGCGATTGAAACCCTATTCAGAGCGTCTGACAAGTGGAAAGTTGCTGTAGGCGGTCGATTTTTCGGCTCCCTTCGGAAAAATCGAGCGGCGAAAATTAGCAGGCGACCCCTCGCCGCCGAGTCTAAATCAATCATTGAGGTTCCCAACAATGCGTAATCCCTCCAACGTAAGATTCGGGTGAACCGCGCCGATCTCCGCTAACGTTCCCGCGATGAGGCGGGCGTATCCACCAGTCGCGACCACATGAACCTTCTTACGCGGAAACTGTTCTGATGTAATTTGTGCCAGAATTTCGCGAACCAATCCGCGATAACCGAACACGGCTCCGGACAGCATAGCCTGAATTGTCGATTTGCCGACGGCACGTCGCGGCTCTTTCAGCGAAAGCTTAGGCAAGAGCGCCGTTCGCTGATAAAGGAAGTTGGTCATCGCTTCGAGTCCTGGCGCAATCACGCCGCCGATATAAGCCCGGTGCTCTGAAACAATGTCAAAGGTTACGGCCGTGCCGAAGTCCACCACAATAGCGGGATAGCCGTAAAGTGCGGTAACGGCCGCAGCGTTGGCCAGCCGGTCGGCCCCGATCGATCGCGGCTTGGGATAATCAATTTCAATTCCCATCTGCAGTTTCCAGTCAAGCAAGTGTACCTTCGTTTTTCCCGCAGCTTTCAAAATTGCCGAGTTCTTCGCGGGCACTACTGACGAGACCACGACAGTTCTCACACGCCGTTTTGCGAGGAATTCGGATACCATCCCGCTCGAAAGTCTGCCGGTAGCGATCCGGGTCGGCGCGAAAACTCGGGTTGTAGATGCAAACGCAAGTTTTGCGTACGAATTACTGATATCGACTAGGAGATAATCGGAGCCGCGCGCCACGATCAAGATGCAGACACCGAACCTCACGCGCAGTCAAGCACGCCCGTCGCGTTCGTCTCAAGAGTCACAGCGGAATCTCGATTCCTGGTTGCTTGCGACTCAGATTCGCAGCGCGTAGCATCGCATTGTGAGAAAACTCGTGCATCGCCCGCGTCGCTTGCGGCGTTCACCCGGACTCCGAAACCTGGTGCGCGAGACGCATTTAAGTGCTCGCAATCTTGTTTTGCCGCTGTTCGTAAGTGAAAAGGTCCCGCAGCGCAGGCCGATTGCCAGTATGCCGGGAGTTTTTCAGTTGCCTGTAGGGGAAGTTGCAGACGAGGCGCATGCGGCCCACGACTTAGGACTGCAAGCAGTCCTACTTTTCGGGATTCCCGCTCAAAAGGATGAGCGCGCGAGCGGCGCCTACGCCGAAGACGGAATCGTCCAAAAAGCGGTTCGAGCCATCAAATCAAGGTGTCCGGACCTTGTGACGATTACTGATGTCTGCCTGTGTGAGTACATGAGCCACGGTCATTGTGGCGTAGTAGACGCCGATGGGGGGCATTTTCACGTGCTCAACGACGAAAGCGTCGAGTTATTGGTGAAGACGGCACTCTCTCATGCTGCAGCTGGCGCGGACATCGTGGCGCCAAGCGACATGATGGACGGCCGCATCGGAGCGATTCGCGATGCGCTCGACGTCAGCGGATACGATCAAACTGCGATTATGAGTTACGCAGCCAAATTCGCCTCGGCTTTTTATGGACCGTTCCGAGAAGCAGCCGAAAGTCCGCCCCAGTTTGGCGACCGTCGCTCTTACCAGATGGATTTTGCCAACGCCAAAGAGGCCTTGCACGAAGTGGCATTGGATATCGATGAGGGAGCGGACATTGTAATGGTTAAACCCGCAATGCCGTACCTCGACATTCTATGGCGAGCGCGGGAACGGTTTGGAAAGCCCACTGCCGTCTATCATGTCAGCGGCGAGTACGCCATGGTCAAAGGCGCCGTCGAGAAGGGCCTTTTGGACGAGCGGGATGCCGTCCTCGAGATCATGACTGCGCTTAAACGTGCAGGAGCGGACATCATTGTCACCTACTGGGCGCGCGAGCTCGCAAGATGGCTGCGGGAGTAAAACGCACTCACGGCGAAACTGAGAGACACGCCCGGCTGAAGCGTCTGGCGTTTTTGTGGGCGCAGGCCCGCGGCTATTCGGCGTGCGCAATGGAAGTAAGTTTGCCGAACTGCCGGTACCGTGCCGACGTTGCTGCGTATCGCCTGACGGCCAAAACAATTGGATCCACAGCGATTTTTGAGTGTAAACAGGCGCTCTGCGATTTGCGGCGGGATAATTGCCACAGCGATGCCACTCGGCAACGACTCGAGACGATTTGCCAGCGGCGCCAGGTTCTTGAAAAGAGCCTCCGTGAACATTACCCAAACCTGCGCAACGGTGATTCTCTTTTTCCGGAATTTGAGTTACCAGACTTCACGGTGATTGGTCACCGCGGCTATGCGCGTCTTTTGGGCGAGCTACGTGTGCTGCAAAATCGCCTGTACGACTGCACTAAGTTCGACAAGCTGCTTCGTTATCGCTGCGCGAATTTATATTTTCTTGTTTTGCCTGAAGAGTTATTCCGCGATTCAGAGATCCCGATTCAGTGGGGCGCTCTTGTGGAAACCGAAGGTGTGCTCAAGCTCCGTCGTAAGCCAATCTGGCAGGAAGCAACAGCCGAGCATCACGTCCGGCTTTTGCACCGTATTGCCCTCGCAGGGACACGAGCAACGAATCAAAAACTCGAAATTACATTCGAGGAGATCGTCGCTGAGCGTTGTGAGTCTCGTGAATCAAACGCGGCAAAGCTAAGAGAAACGTCCTATCATGATTGACCAGCAGCGGTTCCCTCGGAGATCGGCACGAGCAAGTTATGCCCGGTCATCGCCTTCGGTTGCGGCAGCCCTAGCAGAAACAAAAGAGTCGGCGCTACGTCGGCTAAAATTCCGTCTTGGCATCGAAATCGTGCAGCATCGTTAGCAACGTAGATGAAATGTACCAGGTTGCTGGTGTGCGCGGTGTTGGGCGAACCATCGGGGTTGCGCATCTGCTCGCAATTCCCATGGTCAGCCGTGACAATCGCTTTGCCGTCGAGCTCGAGAAGTTTTGGAATAATTCGCTCCATACACTTGTCGATCGTCTCCACTGCTTTGATTCCGGCTGTGACAACACCGCTATGGCCCACCATGTCGGGATTGGCAAAATTGAGTATGATCAGATCATAGTTCGCCATCCCCGCTAGTAGCTCGTCGGTGACTTCCAAGGCGCTCATTTCCGGCTGCAAATCGTAGGTGGCTACCTTTGGCGAAGGAATCAATTTGCGGTCCTCGCCGGAAAACGGCTTTTCGATTCCTCCGTTAAAGAAATAGGTGACATGCGCATATTTTTCAGTCTCTGCGATTCGTAATTGCCGCTTGCCTGCTGCGCTGACGACCTGCCCCAGGATGTCAGCAAGCTTTTCCGGCGCAAAAACAAACGGCGAGGAATAAGTCACGTCATACTGCGTCAGCGTGACGAAATCCACTTGCGGCCAGGCTTCGCGGTCAAATCCGGTGAAATCCTTTAGCAAGAACGCCTGCGATAATTGGCGCGCACGATCGGCGCGAAAATTAAAAAATATTACCACGTCGCTATCACACACCCGCTGCTCATCGGCGTGTGAAAAAATCAATGGCGGCATAAACTCGTCCGTTTTGCCGTTTTTGTACTGCTGATCCACTGCCGCGGATGGGGAGCTTTTACAGATCTCGCCGCGGCCAAGAACAACCGCGTCCCACGCCTTTTTGGTGCGGTCCCAACGGCGATCGCGATCCATCGCAAAATATCTACCCACGACCGTGACAATTTGGCCGCCGCTTTTCTCAAGTTCTTTCTCGCAGGTCTTTAAATAACTGGCGCCGCCGGTGGGCGACGTGTCGCGTCCATCAGTGAACGCGTGGACGAAAATCTCCGAAACGCCGGCGTTATGTGCTGCATTCGCAAGCGCGATCATGTGCGAGTAATGGCTGTGAACACCGCCGTCCGAGACCAAACCAAGCAAATGCAACCGATGGCCGCGCGCTTTGGCGAACGATTCCTGCAAAACTCGGTTCCGAGTGAGTTCGCCTTCTTTGATTGCCTTGTTGATTCGCGTCAGATCCTGGTAAACGATCCGGCCGGCTCCCAGATTTAGATGGCCGACTTCAGAGTTGCCCATCTGTCCGTCCGGCAGACCAACGTCGGCTCCGCTTGCACTCAATTTCGAGCCTGGATAATCCCGGTAAAGCTTGTCGTGAAACGGGGTCTGCCCCAGAAGCGTTGCATCGCCATTTTCCTGACGCTTATCCTTACCGCCCGGATTGATACCCCAGCCGTCACGAATGATGAGTATTACCGGCCCAGCCATACGTCGCGCACTTTGCCGATGAATGACAAGAACGACAAGGGCTTCTTTCTTTAGTTGAAAAATGAGATTCCATACCGTCGAAATTTGTTGCTGCCGCTCCGCGTTCTGTTGGGCTTGATTTGCAGCGCTTCTAGACCGCCGCTACAGGGAAGAGCATGAAGTGGCGTAACCAGTTGCTGGCGCTTTTTTGTCTCCTCGCCTTTGCTGGTGTCGGCGTTCTCTATTTTCAACACTGGGTAATCCGGAAGCCTTTCGGAATTATCTTGTTTATTGGAGAAGGCCTTTCTCCTGCGCGACTTGCGCCGACCCGGGCCTACGCTGCCGGTGCCGGCACGCGCCTAAGTTTGGACTCGATGGCCCGCGCTGCTTTGGTGATGAATTATTCGAAAGATTTCGCAGCCCCGGACCAGGCAGCTGCGGCGACGGCAATTGCGACCGGTCAAAGAGTGGCCAATCGCGCGATCGCGATTAACGCTGACGGAAAAGCAATTAAGAGCATCGTTGAACTTGCCCGCGAATACGGCCGCGCTACGGGACTCATCACCGATGCAAGGCTTACTGACCCTGCCAGCGCCGCTTTTTATGCCCATCCTGCTGAGTCGACAGACGCCGAGAAGATCGCAGCCGAGTTTGTGGACCGTGGAAATGTCGACATAGCCATGGCTGGAGGAGCAGCACAATTTCTTCCAGTCAGGAAGGGTGGGGAAAGACAGGATAATCGCGATCTCCTACTCGAACTCCGCGGCAATGGATTCGATATTGTTCGAACTCGAGCGGAGCTGGAAGCCGTTCCAGCATGGCGTCGTCCGAAACTGTTCGGCGCATTTAGCAACGGAGACCTCGCCTTCGTGAATCAAGTAGAAGCGCGAAGTCAGCAACCCAGCCTCTCGGACATGGTGCGGAGAGGGATTCAATTACTCCAGTACAACGTCGGGGGCTATCTACTGGTCGTCGATGCAGGACTGATGCGAAAAGCGGCAGAAGAAAACAATGGCGAAAGGACACTCGGGCAAACGGTCGAACTGGACCGTGCAGTCGGTGTTGCACGAACCTACGCGGGAGAAAGAGCCACCATTGTAGTCTGCGGCGATGTGGCGATTGGGGGAATGCATTTGAACGGATTTCCATTTCGGAAAGACAGCGGCATTGCCCTGCTGGGCTTTAATTCCGCCGGTCAGCCTTGGATAACCTGGGCGACCGGACCGAATGGAGATAAGTCGTATGGGGCCGCCAAAATACCTGGTAAACAAGACGAAATTCCGGTGAAACAACCGGCAACGGAACAGCCGGAACCAGGCGCGTTTTACACGAAATCCGCCCTCGTCACTGTTGAAGACGTAGTCGCGTTTGGCAATGGTCCCGGAACAGATGCTCTGACAGGAGTGGTGGAGAGCACAAAATTATTCGAAATCCTGCGGGACGAACTCTAGCAGGCCCCGATCCACTAAGCTTGCGCGGATTGCGTAGTCCCCAATTGGCGCTTCAAGGCAGGTGGAACCAATTATAGTGGCTCGAGAATACCGGCCAATTGACTTGAATTTCTGAAACCGTAATGGCAGTGACGATGATTAGTACGGTCGCGAGCAGCGGCCACGTTTTATGTGTCCAGCGCAGCGCGAGGTAGAGTCCATAGACATAAACGATCGCGAACGGAGTCAGTGCACCGGTTACGTAACGCCCAGACCATAAGTAAGGTTCGGAACGCGACGGGTAGACGGAATCGCCGAAGTCGAATCGTATAGAAACAAAGGCGAGAAAGAGAACCGCCGAACAGAAGGCGAGCAAAGCGAACGAAACAATTTGTGCCGTCAACCTGTCGTTACGCGCGATCCAGGGCAGATGCAGTGCTGTGATCCCGATCAGCAACAGTGACGAAATGATGTAAAAATAGTCCGCCGGAGCGGAAGCTAATCGCTGTCCGTGCCAGATGAATTCGCCGCGCCAGAAGCTTGCCAGCAATTTTGACAGAAAATTCCACGCGCCTTGCCAGGTGAAGATCGGATGATTCCACAACTCCGCGAACGATTTTGGCGTCCACCCCGAAAGTGCGATGTGTGTTGAAGAACCGATCGCGTCTCCGAAGGCGTATTGCATCCAAATCATCCAGCTCGCAACCGGTATGATCGCGCACACAGTAACAATTCCTAGCGCAGGCAGCAGGCGGCCGAGATTTCCTGAACGAACGGCCAAGAAGATCTTTAACATGACAATACAAAGGGCAATCCCGAGCAACGGAGCGTTACTGAGTTTGGTGAGGTATGTCGCGGATAGCGTCAGTCCCAGACAAACTGCAAGCAAGGGACTTAACACTTCCGCTCGCCACCAGCGGATTAAGCAAAGGAAAACCACACTGAAGAGCAGTGGCGACAGGTTATCGTTCTCTATTCCATAAAACATGTCCTGCGGAATGAACGCCACCAGAGCTGGAACGCATATGGCCAGCCATTCTTGTTGAGCAAAGAATTCTCGTGCCACCAAAAAACTCAGCCAGACCAGCGCGGCGACAAGGAGAACGTTCACAAACCGTAACCAATAAAGCAGGTAAGCGTCAGAAAATCCGCACAGCTGCCCCAACTTGAGCCACAATCCGCCGACCACATAATACAATGGCGGCTGCCACGATTCAGGATTAATTGCATCGCCCCACGCCTGTTCCATGGCCGAAACCGCGGCCGAAGTTGTCTCTGCTGACGACGTCCACGCCGGAGAGGGAAAATGGCCACCTGGAAATGTTTCTGGTGAAGTGAAGAACTCGGGTGACCCGTACTGGACGAAATAACGGGCAGATTCGGCCGAAAAATGTTCCATTCCACGAGGGGCACGTCCTTGTGAATACTTGAGCACAACATCAAAATGCGCTTGTTCATCGGCGTTATTAAAAAAAGGGAAACCGGCGCAAAAAAGGAAAGTTCGTATGGCCGCGATCAGACATAAGAGCCAGACGACCATCTTCGCCGATTGAGTGCCGGGGTGTTCACATCTTGCGTCAGCTCGGCTCTTCATCGATTTAGCACTTCTAATGCGGACCGAAAGTCGCGATCAAGAACGAGTGCTGCCGATTGCATGGTGGCTGGTCGCAGCTGGCGTCCTTGGTCTCGTTATCGCAATCAGAATTCGACTGCTTGGAATTCCACTTGAGCGCGACGAAGGCGAATACGCTTATGCCGGTCAACTCATTTTGCAAGGTGTCCCACCGTACACGCTCGCCTACAACATGAAGTTCCCGGGAACTTACGCAGCCTATGCGGCTATGATGTCGGTTTTTGGCCAAACGGTTATTGGAATCCACTTAGGGCTACTCCTGGTCAACGCCGTTACGATCATTTTGATCTTCTTTTTGGGACGGCGATTGGCGAATTCAATAGTGGGATTTGCAGCGGCAACCAGCTATGCCGTGCTATCGGTAAGCCCAACTGTGTTGGGTCTCGCCGCTCACGCGACCCATTTTGTGATGCTACCGGTTCTAGCGGGCACATTGTTATTGCTGGATGGCTCGAATCGGAATGCATATGGACGCCTAATCGCGAGCGGATTGCTATTCGGCATTGGCGCGGTAATGAAGCAGCCCGCACTTTTTTTTATTCCCTTTGGAGTCATTTATGTTCTTTGGAATGATCTTCGGCGGAGACGGGTCCTCAAGGACATCGTGCTTCGGAATCTAAGCTTCGGGGTCGCAGCGATTATCCCGCTCGCAATTACATCCCTCATTCTCTGGCGCGCAGGTGTACTCGACAAATTCTGGTTCTGGACAGTCAGGTACGCTAGCCAGTATGGCAGTCTTCCGATACACGAGATAAACAGCGGAAGATGGCCGTTGTCCCAAGCAGCGCAGTTTTTTGCTCGCAGCACCATGGACGCGATTGGAGCCAGTTGGATGTTGTGGACGTTGGCCGGACTGGGTTTGATCGCTGGACTTTGGGACAAAAAAAGTCGTGCCAGCACGAGTGTTTTGTTGGGTCTGCTCGTATTCTCGGCTTTGGCAGTGTCTCAGGGACTCTATTTCCGGCCTCATTACTTTGTTATGATCCTTCCAGCAGTCTCGCTTTTTGTCGGTGTTGCGATCGGCGAACTGTCTGATTTTCTGACCCGGCGAACAATAGCACTCAGATTCATCCCACTTTTTCTGCTCGGAGTCGCTCTCAGCGTTCCGATACTTCGGTACGCCCCAATCTTTTTCGAAGCTTCGCCTAATGAAGCCTGCCGAATTATTTATCCTGAAAGTCCATTCGTCGAGTCCGTGAAGATCGCAGATTATCTGCGCGAACATTCAAACCCGAATGATACGATCGCAGTTTTGGGATCGGAGCCGCAGATTTATTTTTATTCCCATCGACGTTCGGCGACTGGATACATTTACACGTACGCCTTAATGGAGTCGCAAAAATACGCCCAGCAGATGCAAAACGAGATGATCCGCGAGATCGAACACACATCCCCGAACTACCTGGTCTTAGTGCCGATGATTGATTCCTGGTTGTGGCGTCCGGAATCTGATCGATCAATTTTTACCTGGGCAAACGAGTACGCAGCCAAAAATTATGCGGCAGCTGGATTTGTGAACATCACGCCCACTGGAACAGATTACTACTTCAAAGATGTTCC
>JBKPMH010000057.1:0-6272 GCA_046732035.1 Verrucomicrobiota bacterium | reverse complement strand
CGGGCGGCAGCGCAATTGAGAACGACGAAGTCAACGCAGAAGCCACTCGCTGGTTGAAAACCATGGCGGGACGAATTCGCCGAATCGGATCTGTCTGCACCGGCGCCATGTTGCTGGCGCGAGCCGGTCTGCTTGATGGCCGCCGCGCCACTACGCATTGGAATTGGTGCGAGGTTTTGATCAGGCGCGCGCCGCGAGCACAGATCGATCGAGATCCAATCTTTGTGCGGGACAAAAATGTATATACATCAGCCGGCGTCACCGCAGGGATGGATCTCGCCTTGGCATTAGTGGAAGAAGACCACGGCTCGCGACTGGCCTTACAGGTTGCTCGTAATCTCGTGCTCTATTTACGGCGCCCCGGCGGGCAATCGCAATTCAGCGCCGCGTTATCGCTGCAGCTCAGTGATCGAAAACCATTGCGCGAACTCGAGTCATGGGTCCTCGATAATTTAGGCAAAACGCTAACTGTCCCAGTGCTGGCTCAACGCGTGGCCATGAGCCCGCGCAATTTCGCGCGCATCTTCACCAAAGAAATGAAAACCACTCCGGCGAAATTCGTCGAGCGTCTCCGGATCGAGACAGCCCGTCGCCGGCTCGAAGAAAGCCAGAACAGTATGGAGTCGATCGCAAGTGAATGTGGTTTTGGAAACGTGAATTCGATGCGCAATGTTTTTCAGCGAACGCTAAAAATTGCTCCCGGCCAGTACCGGCTTCATTTCCGCCATGTGAAGAGCCCGATGAAGCCAGGTGAAGCAAAGAATGAACATCGGGAAAGATCGGCAGCGAAAGCGCGTCAGAAAAGTCGCTAGTAATGCAATGTCGCGACGAGTTATCCTTTGGAAGTCGCGAGTTGATATTCGTATTGAAAATCGCAACACGGATTGTTCGAGTTCATGGCCGCATTTGAGTACCTCTCCGTTCTCATCTCAATCATTCTCGCCCTGGGTATGACTCGCGTGCTGGGAGGCGTTGGCGAAATGTTGCAGGCTCGCTCCCACCGGCGCATTTACTGGGTGCACGCCCTCTGGATCATCAATCTATTCCTCTACCTTGTGATTGCCTGGTGGATCTTTTATCGATGGCGTAATCAACAGCCGTGGACGTTTTATCTGTTTGTTTTTGTCCTCATCTCGCCAACTGTCTTGTATTTGGCGTCACTCTTATTGTTTCCGCGCGAAAGTGACATCGATCGTGCCATTGATTATAAAACGCACTATTACGCAAATCACCGCGCGTTCTTTATCCTTTTTGGATTGTTTACGCCGGTCGACATTGTCGATTCCCTGCTGAAAGGGGTTCCTCACTTCCTTTCCCTGGGACCGATATACTTCGCCAGCGGCGTGCTCTATTTTATCGGCCTTGTTACTGCAGCAATTACGCGTAACGAGCGCTACCATCAGTTCTACGCGATCTTCTTTCTTTGTCAGACTATAGCGATCAGTTTCCTGATTTTTCAGACATTAGTCTGAAGCAGGTTGGGCGCGCCGAGCCGACATGATTGGCCAATGCTCGCGCCGCGGATAAACTATAGGAATGAACCGACACGCGGAAACGATGTCTCTATATTAGAATCATTATTTGCGGAGGAGATGGGAATGTCACTTTGGCAAAAATCTGTCGTTGTCCTGCTCGCCGTCGGCATCTTTGGCGGCAGCGCCTATTTCGCGCGCATCGCATTTCGGCCTCCGGGATTGGAGAAATACAAGACGATTCCGCGGGTGACCTACGTGCATCCTAACGTAAAGAAGCTGAAAGAAGCCCAGGCGTTGGCCGACAAAGGGGAGCTAAGTGATGCGCGCGCAATTCTTATAGAGGCTCTGATCACTGCGCCAAAGTCGCCCGTTACCCGCGAGTTACGGGACCTTCTTGGTGACATCAACACACAAATATTTTTTTCGAAAGAACCTTCGCCTCGTAAGACGGAATACACCGTGAAGAGAGGCGATGCGCTCGTGTCGATCGCGCGAAAGCTCGAGTCCAGCACTGAGGCGATCATTCGCGTGAACGACCTGGATTCAACGTTGATCCGGCCTGGAGAAAAATTGCTTGTACCGCAGCTGGATTTTACGATCACCATCGATCTGCCAAGGGACCGCGTAATCGTACACGACAGTCGTGGCTTTTTTACTCAGTATCCCATCGCCTCGGTGGCGCTGCCCTCGGGCCGGCAAACCACAATTAAGACGAAAGTGACGGCCAAGTCATTTTGGCAAAACGGCAAACCGGTCCGGCCCAATCAAGGACTTCAAAACGAGAGCACTCCAAGAATTGATCTGGGGCGAACTGGCTACGTGTTATATGGTATCGACGAAAATAGTGATAGCACCTCTGAGATCGATGTGGAAGCTGTTGACGATAAGACACGAGCTTCTCGAACTGCAAACCGGTCCCCTCGAGGGATAGCCATGCTAAAACATGATATTCGCGAGATCGAGCTCCTCATCCGCAAAGGAACTCCAGTAACTGTTATTCTTGATCCTAAGTCGTTGCGCTTGTCGGCATCCAATCGCGAGTGAAGGCACGGCCGCTCGATTCGGCAATCCGCTGACTTGGAGCCGCTTCCCGGCAGTTCAAGAATAACTTGGGCTACTTAAGTCGTTAGCTCTTCGCGCCCATGTCCAGCACCACGCGAAATCGCGCTTTGCCACTCATCATGCGATCGTAGGCTTGCGGTGCTTGATCGAGCGGAAAAATTTCGTTCATCGACTCCACTCCGTTGGCCGTGCTGAATTTGAGCGTATCCTGTGAATCGATCGACGTGCCCGAATACCAGCCTTTCACGGAGCGCTGTCCACCGATGAGTAGAATTGAATCAACCGCAATCGGTCCTGCTGCGCCGATCACGATGAGAGTTCCGTTAGGTCCGAGCCCACCGAGCACCGCCGCCATTGCGTCGCCGTTGGTTACCGTCGCGATGATGATTTTGGCGCCGCCTAACTTGACCAGTTCTGCCGCCGGATCTGACGACTGGCTATCGATGTAATGCTGCGCGCCGAGTTTTTTCGCCAATGCTTCCTTGTCTTTTCCGCGCGCGATTGCCACGGTGTTAAATCCCATCTTGGTCGCATATTGGACGCCGAGATGACCGAGTCCGCCGATGCCCAGGACTCCAACAAGATCGCCAGGTCGCGCGGAGCTATTACGCAAAGCATTAAACGTTGTGATTCCCGCGCACATCAGTGGCGCTCCCTCAACGGAGTTGAAATTTTCCGGCACAGCCGCGAGCGCTTTCGCTGGTGCGACCATATATTCGGCATACCCGCCATCGAACGAAATGCCGGTGGTGAGCAATTCCACCTGGCAGGCGAAGAAATCGCCGCGCCGACAGGGATCGCAGTGCCCGCAATTTGACGCGTGCCATCCAATTCCAACTCGCTGGCCAGATTCCCAATCAGGAACCTCGGGCCCAACAGCGTCGATTACACCAATCACTTCGTGGCCGGGAACCCTCGGATATTGGATTCCGGGCCAGAGTCCATCTTTGACTAACGAGTCGCTATGACAAACGCCGCACGCTTCCACTTTCACTCGGACCCAGCCTCGTTGGGGTTCTGGAATGTCTCGCTCCACTAATTCCAACGGTCCCTTCGCCTTTGGAACCTGTACCGCACGCATTTTCCTGGCCATATCTTCCAATCGTTCTCCTCTCTCAAGAACGCAACATCTGTTAAGACTGCGTTTGACCGCTGTTTTCCTCAGCCAAATCGACTACAATTCCGAACACCGGCCCTGATGCCGACCCTTCGATTTGGCGGCTGGTACTGTCAGACCAGTGTTCAGCTGCCAGCTTTCGGCTCCTCATTCATCAAAGCCTGGACGTTGCGTTCAGAGCCGCGAAATTGGGCAAGCCAAAGATGGTGTGTCTTCAGGCAATCGCCGCGCCGAATAACCTTGACCAAAAAGTCCGCGAAGGCGTACAACCGGGTCCTTGTCGTCGAAAGGAGATACTCAATGAACGCATTCCGAGATTTGTTTTTTATCGCCTTTATCGCAACGGTCACTCTAGCTTCGAGCGTTGCTGTCCCTGCGCGTGCCGACGTCGTGACTGACTGGAACAACGCCGCCCTCGACGCTATTCGCGTCGGGAACACCGCGCCACCGATCGCTTCGCGCAGTCTCTCTATTCTTCACGTTTCGATCTATGACGCGGTTAACGGCATCGCGCGCACGAATGAACCTTACCTGGTGCAAAGTGCCGCCCCCGCCAGCGCGTCGCGACCAGCGGCTGCCAGTGCTGCAGCGCACGTGGCGCTGGTAAACTTGTTTCCGGCCAGCGCCTCCACTTTCGATGCACTTCACGCTCAGATTCTTGCCGGGGTTCCGGACAGCGCACAGAAAAGAGCTGCCATTGTCTGGGGTGAATTCGTCGCGAACCAAATACTCGCGGCGCGCGCCAATGATGGCTCAGATGCAGTGGTTTCGCCACCCATCGGCAGCGGTCCTGGCGTGTGGGTGCCGACTCCCCCGGCGTTCGCTCCATATTTGCTGCCACAATGGGGGTTCGTTTTGCCGTTTGGAATGAGCAGCAGTTCTCAATTTCGGCCTCTCGGTCCGCCTCCTCTCGATAGCCAGCAGTACGCAGCCGACTACGAAGAGGTCAAGGAACTCGGCGCAGCGATTGGTTCAACGCGCACAGGCGAGCAGACTGAGATAGCGTTATTCTGGGCGGATGGCGCGGGCACCGAAACCCCGCCTGGTCACTGGAACAGCATTGCGCAAACAATTGGCGAGGCCCGAGGTAATACACTCGAACAAAATGCACGGCTATTCGCCTTGCTAAACATCGCCATGGCTGATGCCGGCATTTGCGCCTGGGACGCCAAGTACAACTTTAACTTTTGGCGGCCGGTGACTGCGATTGGTTTTGCCGAGCCGGATCTAAATTGGATGTCATTTATCGTGACACCCCCATTCCCTGATTACACCTCAGGACACAGCACGTTCAGCGCTGCGGCTGCAACTGTGATTTCACTGTTTTATGACACTGAAGATTTGCCCTTCACAACTGATTCCGATTTTCTGCCGGGAGTGTTCCGCAGCTTCGCCACCTGTATGGATGCAGCGGAGGAAGCGGCATTGAGCCGAATCTATGCTGGCATTCACTTCCGAACGGCAAGCGAAGATGGGCTGCAAGCGGGTACCGGCATTGGCGAATGGACCGTCACCAATTATTTGCAGCCCAAGCACAATCGCGGGCGATAGCCGCCAGCCGACGAAACGCGCCCCGATGTTACCTCGGTCGTCGGCGCAGTGCCCAGTGTGAAAGACATTGACCTGTCATCGAAATCCTGTCTCGATGCATCTATGAACACAAGAATGGTTGGATGCACCCTGGTTTTTTCTTTTTGCGCAGCTGCAGTCTGCCTCGCCGGCGATCCACAGGCAGGCACTTGGAAACTGAACGAATCGAAATCGAAGATCGCACCTGGCACGTTGAAAAACACACAGGTTGTTTACTCAAGTATGTTTGGCCAGGTGAAAGTGAAATCGGACGGCATCGACGCGAACGGGAAACCGATACACGTCGAGTGGACGGGCAAAGCCGATGGGAAAGACTATCCCGTTACGAATGACCCAAATTCAGACACTCGCTCTTACACGAAGGTCGACGATCGAACACTAACGACAGTTAACAAGAAAAATGGCAAGATCAGAGTCACAGGTCGGATTGTTATCTCACCAGATGGCAAAAGCCGCACCATCACTGTAACCGGGACCACTCCGAAAGGAAAAAAATTCACGAACGTCGCCGTTTACGACAAACAATAAGCAGACGCGTTTCCTCCACCTGCACAAAAGGTCGCGGACAGGGGGACTTGTGTTCAGAGTAAGCCGAAACGTAGTCTCGAGCTCCTGGTTAGTTCGACAATCGAATTGGTTTCCTGACATCACTCGCGGTTGCGCTTTTTCATCTAAAGGTCCAACGCGCAGAGTTCATATTCTTCAGCCACTCACCGACTGACCCAATCGCATCGGCGCGCGCCGCCTCAGCGCGCCGGCATTCCACTTCCCCAGGCCGACGGCGACTGGTCGAATGGAGTGACTAGCAACGGGGAAACGTTCGCCTTCATTTCCATTCCCGCCGGAGTTGTCGGCGGTGTGCCTACGACCCGAGCCAGAAATCCGTGGGCCATGCCGGCAGCATCGACATAACGACCACAGATAACGCCCCGGTCATTGATACCGCCAAACGATGTAAAGGTTGATCCGGGAAAATCGAAAGTGAAGAAGTTATTTGGCGGGACAAAGAGGAGTCCGTGAGTCCCGCC
>JBKPMH010000056.1:0-15048 GCA_046732035.1 Verrucomicrobiota bacterium | reverse complement strand
CTGGTACAACGAAACATTCCAGTGACATTTGCTCCGAGGCCGGTCGCAGTCATTAACGACACCATTGAGCCTGCGGTAGAACCGCGAATTTTGAAGGCGATTCCAGTGCACCCTGCGGAAACAAGCACCGGGCAGGGCACTGGAAATCACGAGCCTGCATCAGCACTACCCAAGGCACGCACCAGTTCAAAATCACCCCGAAAAGCAATTCCCACTCAGCGACAGAAAACGGATTAACACAATGGCGAGCAATAATTTGATGATTGGTCTTGAGATTGGAACTTCCAAAATCTGTGTTGTCGTCGGCGAGAGCCGGCCCGACGGCACGGTCAAAATTCTCGGCGTGGGTCAGACACCATCGCGCGGCGTCCGCAAGGGCGAGATCGTCGATTTTGAAACAGCAATGAAATGCGTGCACGAAGCTGTCGTGGACGCCGAACAAAAAAGCGACGTCATGATTCGTAGCGTTTACGTCGCCGTTGGTGGATCGCATCTTCAAAGTTTCAACAACCGCGGCTGCGTGATGTTGCCCGAGGATCGCGATGAAATCGATGAGCAGGATGTCGAAGACGTAAAGATCAATGCGCGCGAGGTGAGCATTCCTGCGCAAAACGCGTTCCTTCATTCCATTATCCAACATTATCACGTCGACGGACAGGACGGCGTCCTGAATCCGGTTGGCATGCTTGGCCAAAGATTGGAAGCTGATTTTCACATTATTCACGGAGTCCGGACCCGTATCCAAAACACAATCCGGTGCGTGAAAGAATTGCCGCTCGACGTTGAGGACGTTGTATTTGGCGGGCTCGCTTCTGCTCAGGTGGTTCTCACACAACATCAGAAGGACCTTGGCGCTCTGGTGATCGATATCGGAGGAGGGACCACTGACTACATTCTGTACGCTGATGGCGCTGTGAAGCAGAGCGGCTGCGTTGCGATCGGTGGTGACCATATCACTAATGACATCTCCATGGGGTTGCGGATCCCCATGGCGCGCTCCGAGAAACTCAAAATAGAGGAGGGCAGTTGTGTGCTCGGCAATTGTTTCCCTGGAGAAATGATTTTGTTAAAGGACGATTCCGGTTTCGCAGGGAAAGAGATCGAACGCGAGACATTGAATACCATCATTCATTTGCGCCTTCGCGAAACTCTCGAGTTGCTCAAACGCAGGCTGGATGAAGAAGCATTTATCAACTATCTCGGCGCTGGAATTTTCATCACCGGAGGTTGCAGCCTCCTGAATGGCATCGACAACCTCGCCGAAGAAATTTTCGAAATGCCCGCGCACGTTGCGCATGCGCAGACGACATCCGGCGTGACGTCTGCCGTAGAAAACCCGCAGTTTTCAACCGCAATCGGGCTCATCAAGTATGCCCAGGCCGTGCAAACAGATCGGCCGGTGCGCGGAATCGGACGAATCCTGGGAAGAATTTTTAGCGGAAGACGGTGAAGAAATTGAAAGATCAATATGATTCAACTTAGCAAAAACTACAGTCTCCCTGAGCGGGCGGAGGAATTCATCCCAATCAAAATTGTCAGCGTCGGCGGCGCCGGTCTGAATGCGCTAGACCGGATCGTGCTCGACGGCCTGGAGGGAGCGGAGGTCCTGGCGGTTAACACCGACGTGCAATCCCTGGCGAGCTCGGTTGCCGCACACAAAGTGCAGCTCGGCCGCACAGTCACCCGGGGCTTGGGCGCAGGCGGCGATCCCGAAGTTGGTTATCAGGCCGCTTTCGAATCAACGGATGAAATTCGCGAGGCGCTGACTGGCGGCAGAATGATTTTCATCTGCGCAGGGTTGGGAGGAGGAACGGGCTCGGGTGCGGCGCCGTATGTCGCGCATCTGGCTCGCGAATCGGGCGCTCTGGTGCTTGCGTTCGCGACACTGCCGTTCGCGTTCGAAGGCAGACGTCGTAACGCTCAGGCGCGCGAAGCTCTCGGCCGGCTCAACGAGATTGCTAACGCAGTAGTTTGTTTTGAAAACGATCTGATGGGCGACATGGTCGCGCCGCACGCGGGCATTCACCAGGCGTTTTCAAAGGCGGACACAACCATCAGTCAGAGCATTCGTTCGATTGTGAACCTGATTCAGCGACCAGGACTCATTCGCATTGGTTTTGACGACCTGGTTGCAGCCTTGCGCAGCCGCAACGGCCGCTGCCTGTTTGGTTTTGGAGAATCCGATTCGGAGAATCGCGCGCACGATGCACTCGCTCAGGCACTCAAGAGTCCCTTGATGGACCGGGGCCGTACACTTGCGGAAGCCGCGCGAGTTCTGGTCCAGGTGGCAGGCGGGCCCGGTATGACGTTGTCGGAAGTCGAAATCGTCATGAAGGAACTTGATCGTCATGTCAGCGATGATACTCAGATTCTTTTCGGTACTGCAGTAGATGGACGATTGGGCGATCGCTTAAGCGTTACCATCATTAGTTCCTTTGCAGTCGCTGAACATGTAGTCACGCAACAAGCGCACACGCCTGCTCCGCTGAGCAGTAGCCTGCCAATACCGCCCCCGCCCGCGCGGGAACAATCTCACGAGAGCCCACCGATGATAGAGGCTGAGCCCGAACCGGTTCTGGTCGAAGATTTTCAGACGGCGGAGCCGATTCCTCTCGAGGATCCCGAACCCATCGAGGTTGAGAACGTGCCGGCACCGTCTGTGGAGTCAGTAACGAGCGCATTCGACGTCGTCGACACGCCTGAGCCGCCCGTGAACACGCCCCGTAAAAAGCCGACTCCTGCAAAAGAGGAAAAGGTGTCTGCTGAAAAATCCATACAGGCTAAACAGGAGATTTTGCAGTTTGAACCTGTTAACCGTGGTCGCTTCGAAAAAAGCGAGCCGACCATTGTTGAAGGCGAAGACCTCGACGTGCCGACTTATTTGCGAAAAAAAATCAAGATGAAGTAAGTCACACAGGCGCCAGCGCAGAAGCGTGGCTATTTCTTCATCAGATCAAGCACGGCACTCGTCACTCCAATGATCCCAACACGGATTGTTGGTTCGGGGACGGGGGCGAATTTACTCGAATGCAGAGTTGGGAGTTCTTTTCCCTGCTGCTTGTACTCCGCAATCTTGGCTGGCTCCACTGCGCCGATGTGAAAATCAACGGCCGGAATGGAGTGATCAGGCAGGCTGTATTCGGAAAAATCTTCGCCGCCCATCGTGGGATCGACCATCCTGACGTTATCGTTGCCTAACGACTTTTTCCAAACCGCGACAAGCCGCTTCGTGAGTTCCGGGTTGTTGTAAGTCGCTGGGCAAAATAGGTCCTTTGATACGCTAACGACCGGCGCGCGATCGGGGGGAACTCCGCCTGCGACGGCGATTCCTTTGGCGATTCTCTCGATCGCGGCCAACACGCGCTGCCGCGTCTCAGGTTTGTACGTGCGCACGGTCAACTGCATCTTCACCTCGTCTGGAATGATATTGTGTTTTGTCCCGCCATGGATGGAACCCACTGTGACAACAATTGGATCGAGCGGATTATTTTCCCGGCTCGCGATCGTTTGCCAGTCATTAATCATTTCCGCTGCGAGAACAATTGGGTCCTTGGTCTTGTAGGGATAGGCCCCGTGTCCGCCAACGCCTCGGACGGTGACATCCACTGAATCGACATTGGCGTACGTATAGCCTTCGGTCACGCCGATGTGTCCCGTTTCAAGATCGGCTTTGTCATGAAAACCAAGCGCAAAATTTGGTTTCCCGAATTTTTCATAAAGTCCGTCCTTGAGCAGCGCGCGTGCGCCATTGCCAAGCTCTTCCGCTGGTTGCGCAACAAACAGGATCGTGCCTTGCCATTGATCTTTTAACTTGGAAAGAGCTCGTGCTGTGCCAATGAAGGCGGCAATGTGTGCATCGTGTCCGCAGGCATGCATCACATGCACGTCCTTGCCTTCATCATTTTTCACGACCGCCTTGCTCGCGTACGGCAAACCGGTTTCTTCTTCCACGGGTAACGCATCCATGTCCGTGCGTACCAGCACGGTCGGCCCGTCGCCATTCTTCATCACGCCCACGACACCGTAACCTTTGAGTTTCGAGTTCTCGTATTTGCCGAGATGCTCGGTGACTTGGCAACCCGACGCACGCAATTCCTTTGCGACAAGAGACGCAGTGCGTTCCTCGTGCGCGGATAATTCTGGATGAGTATGAATGTCTTTGTAAACCGCGACCAACGAGGGCAGCTCGGCATCAGCCAACGATTGCGGCGTTTGCTGGGCGACCCCGAGCAGCGGCGTGAAAATGCAAATCAGTGCGATCGAAACCGAAACAGCTCTCATTTTGTTATGGTAAGAAGGCGAAGCATTCTCTGAATTCCTGTTCCGCGCAATGACAGTTCGCGCGATCTCATCGATTTTGTAGCCGCCTCGCTGTGTCGAGGCGCTCCGTCGTTACTCTCCGGCAAGATACGGCGACATAGCGCCGTGGCTACAACGAGGCACGTGATTCCGGAGGATCTAAGAGTTTTCTCGACTTCCCTTGAAATGACAGAAAGTTGAGTCACTCATGGAATTCGAGAAGAACACGTTGCTTTTCGGCGCTGATCCAACCTCACGGATCGTTGCAATTGAACTCGGTGAGACTGGAACGGTGAGGCTCTATCGCCGGGAAGCTGGCGGAGCGATTATTGCCGAGGTTGAGCCTTTCCACCCATTTGTCTGGTGCGATTCCGATGTGGTCGACCTTGGTATCGAATCCGAGAAGCTTCAAGGCAATCTCAAGTATGGCTGGATGGTTACGGTGGATAGCTGGAAAGAACTCATCGCCTTGCGCAACGGACTGAAAAACGCCGGACGCGATTTCTTTGCCTTTACAGATCCCGTGCAGCATTACCTCACAGCAACGGGGCGGACGTTATTCAAAGATCTGCAATTCGAAGAACTGAAACGGATACAGGTCGAGGTGCTCGCATCCGAAGAGGCAATAGCCGGGGGGGCCCATCCCGATCGGGGGGACCATATCATGGCAATCGCGCTCTCAGATAACTCTGGCTGGGAAGAACTCCTGATTGTTGATCCAAAGAATATCCAGGAATCCGAGCACGCGGCGCTCAAACATCTGACCGCAATGATCAAGGAGCGAGATCCGGATGTGATAGAAGGCCACAATCTTTTTCGTTTCGATCTGCCGTACCTGGTAGCGCGCGCGAAGAAGGCAAAAGCCAAGCTTGATTGGGGACGCAACGATGGATTTCTACGGTCGCGACCGTCCCGGCTCCAAATCGCCGAGAAAACCATCGATTATCCGAAGTTCACTGTGGGCGGTCGCCATTTCGTCGATACTTTTTTGCTCGCGCAGTTTTACGACGTTGGGATGCGCTCGCTCGCGGGTTTCGAGCGGACCGATGTCGCGCGGCATTTTGATCTTTGTGACAGCCAGGAGGTCTCCGCGCTTACGGGCAAGGAATTACAGCGCGAATATCTCAACAATTCAGAAGTATTTCGGCGACGCGCCTTGTGCGGTGTGCGCGAGACACGGGCTCTATCTGACCTGTTAAGTCCCAGTTACTTCATCCAGGCGCAGATTTTTCCGTACAACTATCAGGATGTGATCGTTCGCGGCAATGCGACCAGGATCAACGCGCTGTTTCTGCGCGAATATTTTCGGCAGCGCCATTCCATCCCCGAGTTGCCGATGGTGCGCTCATTCGAGGGCGGTTACACGGACATCTTTTTCACGGGAGTTGCGCGCAACGTCTGGCATTGCGACGTGGCTTCGCTCTATCCCTCGATCATGTTGAAATTCGATTGTTTTCCCGTGACCGATCAGTTGCAGATTTTCCGACATTTGCTCACCGATCTGCGCACATTCCGACTTGCAGCGAAGGCAGAAATGCGCGCAGAAAAGAACCCCGCAAAGCAGTATCACCTCCAGGCGTTGCAAAACACGTTTAAGATTCTGCTGAATAGCTTTTACGGGTATCTTGGCTTTGCCCAGGGGCATTTCGCCGATTTCGACGCTGCAGCGCGGGTGACGCAGATCGGTCGCGATCTGCTGAAGAAGATGATTGACTGGTTAGGTGCGCAGGGCGCCAAAGTCATCGAAGTGGATACGGACGGGATCTATTTCGTTCCGCCCTCTTCTGTAGAGGCAAATGCCAGTCCGGCTCGGACGGTGTCGCTTGCAAAAAAAGGTAAAGCAGCCGGCCCGTCTGCCTCTGCCGCAGACGAAATCGAGACACTGCAATACGGCCTCGCGAAGGAATTGCCTGAGGGAATCGAAATCGATTTTGACGAGCAATTCGACGCAATGTTCAGCTATAAAGCGAAGAACTACGCACTCCTTACCAAAGACGGCGAAGTGGTCATTAAAGGCGGCGCTCTTAAATCGCGAGGGCTGGAGAAATTTCAACGGGTGTTTCTCGAGGCGATGATCAAGCTCATCATGGAAGGGAAACCAGAAGCGATCAGTGAATTGCGAAATGAATTTGAGAAGAGAATCCGAGATCGCGAATGGAAGATCGACATGCTGATGAAGACCGACACGCTTCAGGATTCGCTCGATAAATATCGCGCCAAGATCGCCGGCTCCGCGCGCAATCGCGCCGCGGCGTACGAGCTGGCGCTGGCCAGCGGCCGCAACTACAAACCGGGCGATCAGATCAGTTATTACGTCAAGGCGACGCCTAAAAAGGTTGCCGCGTACGAAGCGGCAAAGCTTGCGTCCGATTTCGATCCGGAAAATCGCGACGAAAACATCGACTACTACGTCGCGAAGCTCGATGAACTGGTAAAAAAGTTCCGCGGCATCAAAGAGGCGGCTTCAACGCCGAAGCAGGAAAGCTTGGCGCTTTAATTTATCGCAGATTCAGGCGCGTCGTATGCGCGCGAGCATCGGTTTAGTTCGAGAAAGTAACAAATTCCGAACCTTTCTGCAGTTGCTGATGTTGCGCCGGCCGGTTCAATCTCGATCAGGATGTTTGAAAAAAAGACTTGTTCAATACTGACCGCGGCTTTGCTCCTGATCTCGGTTGCTCCAATATTTGCGAGTAGCGGGCCACGAAACCCTATCCCCACCTCCACGTCGGCTGCACCGCCAGCCCCAGTTCTAGCGGCTCCTCCGAACGGTGCCTCTCTCGTTCAACCAATCACGCTGGATTGGAATCCGGTATCCGTGCCCGGAGGTCCAATCGGCAGTTACACATGGCAGGTCGGCACAACCAACACCTTTGCGACGGTGATCGCTTCCGGATTCACGAATATGGAATCCGATCCATCAATTCCGACCCGGACCGCTGACAAGCTGAGCGGTCTGCCCAATGGAACATATTTTTGGCGAGTCAAATGCACGCAACTCGGCCCGAATGGGGGAGTGGATTCGCCATGGTCAACGGTGCGATCGTTCACCGTCACCGGCCTCGGACCAGCACCCGCCACGCCCACCTTTGTCACTCCGCTCAACAACGCGCAGTTTCACGTGAATGAGAGCTTCAATATCCAGTGGTCGTCCGTGGTGAATGCTCAGTCTTACATCCTTGAAGCGGATGATGAACCGACATTTTCCTATCCACTCAATCTTATGGTTTCGCCGATAAACTTCGGCACCCAATCGGGCGCGCTGTGGGGAAACCCGCTTACCATCTATTATCGAGTGCGCGCCGTTTCCGCGAATGGCGTGCGCAGTCTTCCTTCCGCGACCCGCACAGTGCGGATTACGAACGCCGCCCCGATTCCGGCAGGCGTGTCGCCCGTCGCACCGGTTAACGGAGCAACGGCGCGGCTTCCATTCTTTGTGGATTGGACGGACACTGCGAACCCACAGGTACCGGGCTACGACCTCGAGTTCAACACGAGTCCGAATTTCTCGCTGGCAACAATGGCGCTGTTGGTTAGCCCAAGCCGCTCCGATTACATGATCACGCGGGATCTGCTCGCACCGGGAAATTATTTTTGGCGAGTGCGCGCCCTGCACGGCGACGTGGCCGGCCTCTGGTCAGCCGGACGCTCGATCACGGTAACAGCTCCCGTCGCTCCGCCGAATGTAAATTTGTTCGCGATTCTCGCCGAACCGGTCAACGCCTATGGTGGCAACACGGCGCACGCGCGCGTGATGTTGGATAATCCGGCGCCGGCAGGTGGCGCAGTTGTGTCGATCTCAACCGACCTTCCGCAGGTAAACCTACCGGCGACCAGCGTCACCGTTCCGGCCGGAAAAACCGATGCAACGATTTCGAATATCGCCACCGGACCAGTGCCGAACAATGGCGGCGGCTCTGTTGGAATCATTGGAGATTTATTTGCCGGGTTCGCCAATGGTAGGGGACAGAATTCGTTCGGTATTCTGCCGATTCTCTACGGCACAAGTTTGAGTAACGAGAGCGTGGTCGGTGGAACGTCAGTCAATGCCACAGTGACATTGCTAAGCACTGCGCCCGCCGGGGGCACCACAGTTCGTCTCGTCAGCAGTGATCCAAATATCGTTAGGCCGCCAGCTACTGTCTTCATTCCCGCAGGAGCAACCGATGTCGATTTCGTAATTCCGACGACCGCAGTTGCAGTTGCCACGCGAGTGATCATTGAAACCGGCACCGACGTCGACGGCTATCGCGCACCGCAAACCTGGTTGACGGTAACTCCTCCGGGAAGTCCTCCACCACCACCGACCCTTTCCTCGTTAACGCTCAGCAGTGCCACGGTTCAATCGGGCAGCACGGTAACCGGAACACTCCGGCTCACTTCGCCGGCTCCCGCTGGCGGCGCAGTCGTCAGATTGCAAGGCAGCATGGAAGGTCAGGTTATCGTGCCGCAAACCGTCACGATTCCCGCCGGCAGCATCAGCGGCACTTTTACCACAGCGCCCGCACCGGAGACTCCGTTTCCGCGCTGGGTATTCATTCAAGGCAATTACGGCACATCTGGCGGATCACAGGCGCGAATCCTTGAGATCGATCCCGCTCCCGGCCCCGCTACGCTGCTCGCGATCGGTCCTGCTAGTCAGGATTTAATCGGCGGCAATTCCGGTCGAGCGAGCGTTGCGCTGGTCATTCCAGCTCCCGCAGGCGGGGGGACCGTTAGTCTAACCACTGATAATCCTTCGATCATTCACGTGCCGGCGACTGTGACTATCCCGGAAGGAAACAGCGCAACCAGCTTCACCATTGGAACCAGCCGCGTAACCGGACTGCCTACAGGAGGGAATGTCTTCGCGACCGCCGGGAACGTGACAAAATCGATTTTTGTAAACGTCAGTCCAGATCCGAACGCGCCGCCTTTGTTGCAATCGATGACGATTACTCCAACGAGCGTCAGCGGTGGAACGAACGCCACAGGCACAGTATTTCTCAGTTCGCCCGCGCCTGCCGGCGGAATTTCCGTCACTCTCTCCACAAGCAATCGGGCGGTGGCCACCGTGCCCGGTATCGTCAGTGTTCCCGGCGGACAAGCGTCCGCCAATTTCACAGTAACGACGTTCGGCGTCGCGAACAACACGGCCGTTACCATCACGGCGTTTTACGACACTACAACATCAGCCAACCTGACGGTTACAGCCGGCGCTCCCCCGTCGCCGACACCTCCAGCTTCCCCCACACCTTCAGCTTCGCCGACACCTTCGACCTCGCCCACGCCTCCTCAAACTCTGCCTCCGCCTTCTCTGGTTAGTCCGGCCGCGGATGCGCGTTTCGCACCTGGAACAAACATTACATTCGATTGGAGCAATGTCGCCGGAGCGACCAGCTATACCATTCAGATTGACGATCAAGACACGTTTTCATCACCACTGATCGTGAATCAAACCATAGCTGCATCTCAATTCAGTACCAACACGCTGCCAACGGTCAGGATGTGGTGGCGCGCGCGAGCCAACAGCGGTGGCACGCCAGGCAATTGGTCTGCCGCCCGCAGGTTTGAAGTGAGAGACTAGCTAAATGAAAGGAGCAATCAATGAGACACTCTAAAGGTGGGCAACCAGTGATTGCTTTCTTCGTTTTTGCCGTCGCCTGCGCAATGACGCTTAGCGAAGTTTCAGCGCAGGTCGCGACGTTCACAACCCAGCGATACCCGTTGCTCGGCAATACGCACATCGCCGCTGATCTCAACGCAGACGGCAAACCCGACCTCGCCGGTGCCGGCACGAATAGCGTGTCAGTAATGTTAGGGAATGGCGATGGAACGTTCCGGCCGAAAACCGATTTTCCGATTGGAATCCAGACGCAAGCGGTGGCCGCAGGCGATTTCAATACCGACGGCAAAATGGATTTGATGGTTACACTGAACAGTCCTCAGTTCAGCCTGGCCCTGCTTAACGGCACTGGCACTGGCGCCTTCAACGCACCAACCTTTTTTCCAAACACTTCCGGCTTCGATTCACCTGCCGTCGTGGCGACGGATCTTAATGGCGATGGAAAGCTCGATCTGATTGTGATGCATACCATCGCTTGTTTCACTGCGCCCTGCCGTTCCGCGCGTAGCATCACTGTTCTGCTCGGCAACGGGAACGGCACATTCCAAACCTCAAGCGAGATTGATGTCGGAACGGGCCCCATGACGATGGCGGTACTGGATTTGAATCGTGATGGAATCAAAGATGTGGTGATCGGCGGCGGGAACACGGAGCTCTCAATTTTGCTCGGCGTGGGCAATGGCACGTTTACCCGCCAACCGGTTGTCACTTTGGTATCAGGCGGAGACCTTTTTTCCGCCTGCAATGATATCGGTGTCGGCGACCTCAATCGCGACGGCATCCAGGATTTGGTCGTGCCCCTGGGTAACGGCAACGGGAACGCCATCCTTATTGGCAATGGGAACGGCACATTTCAGATCAGATCGCGCATTCAGATCGACGAGACTTTTGCCCCGCTGCACGTAGCAGTGGCCGATTACAACCGCGACGGCTTCCTGGACATTGCTCGCACGCTGGGTGATGGCACCAATGGTTTGATGCAGATCCTGAGGGGCAATGGCGACGGCACTTTTCAGGCACCAAATCGTTACCTGGTGCCGCCACCGAGCAGGGGCGGCATCATGATTCTGGCTGGCGATTGGAATAGTGATGCTAAACCAGACGTCGCTTTTGTCGAGGGTGGCGCTGGTGCACCGACGATTGATGTCTTGACCAACACGACCGGCGGAGTGCCGCCATCTCTCGGTGTCGCAAGTGTCTCGTTGAATCCGACAACGGTCACCGGCGGTAATTCCTCGATCGGAACGGTGACGCTAACCGCCGTCGCGCCGGCACCGATGACAGTTGCGATTGCCAGCAATAACGCGGCCGCAACTGTTCCGAGCAGCGTCGTTGTTCCTGCCGGCTCGCGTTCGCGCACTTTCAACGTCACCACTACTCAAGTTCAGGCCACCACAACGGCTACAGTCACCGCTTCCCTGAACGGAACCTCGCGCTCGGCTATTTTGACAATCAGTGCCGGAGCGCCAGTTACTGACACTGTTTCAATTACACGGTCCGAATACGAGACTGGCAACCGCAGACTGAGGATTGAGGCGACTAGTACCCGTTCAACAGCAACGTTGCAGGCGTTTGTCACGTCCAACGGGCAATTGATCGGTACCCTTTCAAACGAGGGCGGGGGAAGGTACCGCGGTGAGTTCGCCTGGCCTGTGAATCCACAGAACATCACCGTGCGCAGCAATTTCGGCGGTCAGGCGACCCGCACAGTGACCCTTAGGTAAGGGGCCTCTGAGGCGCGATGCGCGGTCTGCTGTGGAAGGTAACAGAGTTGTAAACTTTTTCAGTGCGACCACCCCCAATCAAAAGGCACGCGCTTACCGGCTTCAAGGCGATCAGAAAGGAACCATCACAGAGGAAACGCCAAAAATTACCCTTTGAACGTTAAACAAAATGAGAAAGCAAATGAATCCGAGCACTAAAGCGCATCTTGTTCGAAGCACGTTTTACATGCTTCTGCTCCTAGCTGTTTGCGTGATTCCGTTCGCGCGTGCGCAGCGAGATATTGGCAACAGGGAACGCACGGCTCCGGCGCCGAAGATCAGCAACGTTGCCGTCTCGATGCCTGCTGTTAAAACAAACCGCGCGGCTAGCTCCGTATCCGCAGGCCTTGACGCGACATGTCCATCCACGATTACACACTCAACAAGTCAGGCGATTATCGCCGGCAACTCGCTGGCCGGCAATGATGGCATTAATACCAGCGAGAACCATTACTGGCGTAGTTTTGACATGCACACGTTCACCGGGGGCCAGCAATACGATATCACGTCAGTTTCGTTCGGAGTTGAGCTAGCTCAGTCGGGAGATGGCAACGGTCAGCCGCTGACTGTGAATCTCTATGTTAACAACGGTTCGCCATTCCCAGAAGGCGACTGGCAGGCGAATTTGCTCGCCACGTCGGGATCGATCAACATTCCCGATCAGGCGGCCACCGTATTCAACGCTAATTTAGCTGCAACCGTGCCGGCCGACAGTCTCGAGCTGGTAATGGAAGTGATGACCCCTGACGGAACCGCAGTTGGCAATCTGTTCGTTATCGGGTCTAACCCTGAAGCCGAAACCGGACCAAGTTATGTTAGCGCAGCCGATAGCGGGATACCAGACCCGATCCCTACTTGGAATCTTGGTTTTGCGCACACGCACATTGTTATGGCTGTTAATGGCAGCTGCCCAAGTGGCTCGCCTACGCCAACTCCAACCGCGACCCCAACAGCCACCCCGACTGTCACACCTAGTCCCACGGCAACGGCAACAGTGACCCCAACAGCCACACCGAGTGTCACGCCGAGTCCCACGGCAACGGCAACGGTGACCCCAACAGCCACACCGAGTGTCACGCCGAGTCCCACGGCAACGGCAACGGTGACCCCAACAGCTACACCGAGTGTCACGCCGAGTCCCACGGCAACGGCAACGGTGACCCCAACAGCCACACCGAGTGTCACACCGAGTCCTACAGCAACGGCAACAGTGACCCCAACGGCCACACCGAGTGTCACACCGAGTCCAACGGCAACAGCAACAGTGACGCCGAGTGTCACGCCGACTCCTACGGCAACCGCAACTCCGACACCCACCGGATGTGTTTTCTCACAAGGTTTTTGGAAGAATCATCCCGAGGCTTGGCCGGTAACGGAATTGCAGCTCGGGAACGTCACCTACACCCAGCAACAACTGCTAGCGATTCTGCGCGAACCCGTTCGCGGGAATGGCCTACTCATCCTCGCCAAGCAGGAAATTGCTGCCAAACTCAATATCGCCAACGGCGCAAATGGTGGCTGCATCCAGCAGACTCTAACGGATGCCGATGCCTTGATCGGAGACCTCGTTATCCCACCAATTGGTGACGGACACCTACGACCAAACGAGGTGTCACCTACGGCGGGAATTCTTGGAGACTACAATGAAGGTCATCTGTGCGCGCCAAGCTGCGATGATTCGTCTCCAAGCCCAACACCGAGGCCCCGGCCCACAGTGCATCCGCGCCCCCATCGCCCGTGATGGGCAGGTAGTGATCAAAACTAGTGAAGTGCGAACGCGCAGCCGGCATTGGTAATCCCGGCTACATTTGCGATTGCCTCCGTACGATGGCGGCGGGCTTGGTAGCAGCTCCCGCAAATTTCTTGGAGAATTGGGGCCTGAAGATTGGTGCGACGCTCGGATGTTCGTCAACAGGCTATCGCCCGCTAAATAAACGCCTCCCGGCGCGCGATATGCCAAACGCCGAAGTGACGATAGTTACCCCAACCCAAACAGGCCTATGAAACGCCCGGTGTCGGTGCAGGATCGCGACTGGCGAGTTCCGTGCATTGGCCAGTTAAAATCAGCGACGCGTGGCAGCGCAGATCATTTTCACCGGCATTTGCACAAGATGGCGGCGGTCGACAGCTTAAACTTATGCAAATTCTAGTCGTCGAAGACGAGGTTGGCCTTGCGCACCATATCTCTCGCGTCCTCACTCTTGCCAGTCATGAGCTTAAAATCGTTCATGACGGCGAAACAGCTCTCGGTGAGGCGGAGGCAAAGCACTACGATCTGATTGTGCTCGATGTGGTGCTGCCAGGAATGGATGGCTTCGAAGTGTTGCGACGACTACGCAAAAAAAAAATGGGCACTCGTGTCCTTATCCTGACCGCTAGGGGCGAGGTGAGCGATCGAGTGACTGGCCTTGGATTGGGCGCGGACGATTACCTTGCGAAACCGTTCGCCATGCAGGAACTGGTGGCGCGAGTAACGGCCCTCGGGCGGCGTTTTCCAGAGAAAGCACCTATCAAGCTTCAAGTCGGCGATTTGGTCTTGAACCTGGCGGACAGAGCAATGTACCGAGGCACACGCCGAATCGACCTTTCGTCGCGAGAACTCACGTTGTTGCGCGTGCTAATGCGCGAACCTGGCCGTATCTTTAGCCGTACCGAGTTGTGCGAGCGCGTCTGGGAACGGGAACATGAGTACGGCGTGAAACTGGTCGAAGCGTTCATCAGCCGCTTGCGCAAAAAGATCGACTCGCCGCCGCTGATTCACACAGTACGATATTTAGGCTACACGATTCGGGAACCGGAATGAGAAACTGGCCATTACGCTGGAAGATTGCGCTGTATTCCGCGTTGCTTGCAGTGGCCGCTACCCTCGGTGGCGCGATGACCACCTGGTTTGTTATGCGTCACGCCGAGATCGCTGCTTTCGATCGGCGCCTAACGACCGATGCCGATGAATTCTTTCGAGACGTTGAACATTTTGAAGGTGCTCGGACGGTCAGCGGACCGGTGTTCAACGACATTTTGGTGCCGCTCTCACTTCGCAAGCACCTGGTTGAAGTAAGTGACGCAAGCGGCTCCGTGCTCTATTTGTCCCCCCGATTGCGCAAGCCGTTCCCGCGCGACGGCATCAAAGAATTTCATAACCACAAGATCGAAGGCAAAACCGTTCGCGTGGCGGAGTTTAGCCAAAATGGGCTCACCCTGCGGGCTGGCGATGATCTTACGGAAATCAATCAAATCGGCTGGGGTATTTTCCTGGCAATGCTAGGGGCCATTCCTACGGTACTTTTAATAACATTGTTCGGTTCGACTTGGGTTGCGAGCAAAGCAATCGCGCCGGTCGAAGAAATCCGCCAGGCAGCAAACACGATCACCGCGCAGCGGCTC
>JBKPMH010000055.1:0-6030 GCA_046732035.1 Verrucomicrobiota bacterium | reverse complement strand
CCCATCATGGTGCCCATCAGCCCCGTTTCCACTGACGGTGCTGCCGGTGATCGTCAGTGTTCCGAGGTCATTGTGGATGCCGCCGCCGTCGAGCCAGCATTCGTTATTGCTAATTGTGCTGTCTGTGATTGTTACTGTCTTATAGTTAGAGACACCGCCAAAGCCTGTGGGGAAGGGATCATTCACCCCAGCAAAATTCTGGCTCACGCTGCTGTTGTTGATCGTCATCGTCCCACCGTTATTGTAGATGCCGCCGCCCTCCTCGAGCGCCCGGTTATGGCTTACGTCGCTGTTCATGACTGTCAGCGTCGCGCTGCCTCCGTTTTCGGCATCGTTGTAAAGGCCACCGCCGGCAGAAAAGGCATAATTCCCGTTGATGGGAGGATTCCCGCCGATAGTGCTGTCGAGGATTGTCAGCGCCGCGCTGCCGCCTGAGCCGTCGTTGTAAAGGCCACCACCGCGGTTAGAGCCGCAGCTCTCCACAGCGCAGCGGGCCATCGTCAATATAGCATGATCGTTTAAAATTCCGCCGCCACCTTCCTGACCGCTGTCACCGCCACTAATCGTGAGATCACCGATTGTGACGGTGGAGCCGGGCATGACATGAAAAACACGGAAGCCTGTCTGTGAAGCACTGTATATCTTGAGCACATTCGGTCCTGGGCCAATGATGGTGGCGCTTTTGTCAATTACAAGCTCGCCACTGGTCAAGGCAATCGTTTGCCAATTGAGCGAGGGATCGAAGTTAATCGTATCGCCATCGCTTGCGTCCGCGAGCGCCTGACGCAGTGAACCCGGGCCGCTGTCGTTGGTATTGGTAACCGTAATGTCGCCGGTTGGAGTTGGAGTCGGCATTGAGCAGGGTAGCGCGACAGTGTAAGTGCGGGAAACGTTCTGGGGCGGCAAAGTCCAGCAGAAGTCTTGGGTGAAAAACCCGAACGGTCCTTGCAGACCCGCACTGTCGTAAGTATTGGTCACTCCGCCTACCGCGCCGTAGATCACGTCAAAGCGCTTGTTGGGATCGTTTTCATATAGACGCACTTCGAAATTGCCCGGTTGCGCAACGTTTTCACGGAATGCGACGCGCCATTCAATGTTGAAGATTCGGTTTGGAGCTGTGCCTGAAATCGAGGTGAAAATGCCACATCCACTTGCCCAGGTTGAGCAACCTGCCTCATGTGCAGAGGTGGACCACTCAGCCCATAGCGCGAAGATAGTATAGTCATACAGGCACTTATTGGGTGGCGCGGGCAGGCACGTTGCGGTGTAGTTCGCGGGTTCGTTGTCGCAAACAAAATCGAGCCGTCCACTGGAGGTAACGTTCACGGCGTTGAATGTCTGGTCATACAACGTGAATGGAAACGGCAGGGGGATGAGTGTCCCGCACCAGACGCAGTGATTACCCGTGTCAGTCGTGCCTGGCACGATCATGTCGGTTCCCGATGTTATCCCGTATTGGCAGAGTCCATCTTGCCCGCGGCCGGGGCCGATTCTGCACTGATCCTGCCGGGTGTGGCTCTAATCGACGCTTTTGGGCTGGCATCTCCGCGCCGGATCCGTCCCGCGGCGGATGCGGCAAAAACAACGCTACAGATAACGGCAAGCAGTCCAAACAAAATGCACAGCTTCAGGAATACGGATTGCGAACGCGATGTTCGTATCATTTGTGGAGCTGATGTGGGAGCGAAATTTTACTAAGAAATGCAGAGGTCTGTCAAGCTTTCCGAGATTTTTCACGAAAGAACGACCGTCGATGCGAAGTTGACTGCTAACAGTCTGTAGCGCGCGGTTGAGACCTTTTCTACGGCTGGATTTGGTTGGTCCAAAGAAACTGCCACACCGCTAGCGCGTTGATTGCCACTGAGACAGCGAAAAGCGAGATCTCAGGCAGAGAAATGTTCGGCCGCCCATTACCTGTCAGCAGAAGGAACATCCATGGTAACAAGATCATGGCGTAACGATAGGAGAACTGCCAACTCCCCGGGTTTCCATGCAACCAAAGTACAAGTGTTAAAGCGCTGATAGCTATCCATGACACCATCTTGTATCGTCCACCCTGGCGAAATAGAAGACACAGGAAGGGGCTGGCAAGGAAGATCGAGCAGCCAAATCCGTTTGGGATGATGTAGGGGAAATAAGAAATACTCTCGAAGCCTTGGAATAACATCGTGTAAATATTCCAGGGGATAGACTGAATCGAAAATAAACCGTGCTTATACCAGGGTTCATCAGCCACTTCAGGAATGTGGATGTAACCAAAGTCGAAAATGGAATGGAAACGCGCGAAGTTGTAGGCGGCAGTCAGGAGTCCAAGGATTACGGGCAGGCCTAGGAAACAGACCAACATCCTGGAGTTTTCTCGAACTCCCCATATTAGATCTTTCCAAATGGTGATCTTTTGATGCGGCTGGCGCCAGAGAAGATAAACGTAGAGAGGCAGAGTAATGAGTAGCTCTGTGCGATTTCCAAATGCCAGGGTAAAGAAAGCTCCTGCAAGAACCGGAGAACGCCGGACCAATGTGAAATAGAGCGCTGCCGCTTGTCCCAGCAAGGCCAGGCCGAGAGCGATTTGCCATGCTCCCGCGAATCCGAGGTTACACCACGTCCAGGTTCCAAAGATTGGGAACAGGGCCAGCATCATTCTGCGAGTCAATCTCGCGGCGACCGGTGGTTTCAGGCTGGAGTAATCGGGGCCGAACGCTTTCGCGAGTTCAAAGAAGAAATAAACGCATAAGCCGGTAGTGAAAGCTGCTACGACACGTCCAGGGAAGCTCTGAATTAGGCCTGTTTCTCGCAACAGCGCTACCGGAAGCATGCTTAGCACTGCGCCCAACGGAAAAGCTGAGTAGTATTTGCCTGACCATGGAATCATCTCATTGAGCCAGTCAGGCGGTTTTTCGCCAAGACCTATGTGACCGTGGAGCAGCGCCGAAGCAATCTTACTGGTATAATCCAGATCGTGCAGGGTTGCCTTGGTAGAGAGATAAAAAGCGATTGCTGCAAATAACGAGAGCCCGACTGCGATGGTAAGCTCCCGCTTTTTCTCTTTCGCTTCCTCGGCCACCACCATGAAGTTCCATTACCCGGATTGACGCGAAACCGCTAGTTCAAACAAACCGGACTCTACTTTGAATGTAAGACAGGGTCGCGCGAGGAAACGTTGTTCTCGTAACATAACGACACCGGCGCAGAGGGATTATTTGAACGGTGATTGAATTATTGCGTGTTAAAGGCTGAATCCCGCGGCTAGCGCGTCCTGGTGAAACATGCGGACCGTATCGAGCGAGAGTTCATCTAGGTCTTTACCTCCCAGTGCGACCAGTTTTCTGAGAATATCGTGAGGCACTGTAACGATATGGCAACCACAGGCGGCCGCCTGAAACACATTGAGTACTTCGCGGACGCTTGCCCACAAAAGTTCAGTTTTCGGCAAATCGCGCAATATCTCCAGCGACTGCTTCATGATCGGCGATGGATCGACTCCTGTGTCCGCGATGCGGCCGGCAAAAACTGAAACGATGGACGGGACGCCCGGGTTTAAAACGGCCGCGACCGACTCGACCTGGCGCGGGGTCAACAGCGCAGTGATGTTCAACTTTACGCCTTCCCTACTTAGCTGCTCAATAAGCGGGACTGAGGAATCCCCGGCCGTGTTTGTAATCGGAATCTTAACATAAATATTGTCCTGCCAGTCGTGAATCTTTAGCGCTTGCCGACGCATCTCGGAAAAATTGTCAGAGAAAACTTCAAACGAAATTGGTTTCGATTGCACTTCGCTGAGCACTGCTCGTGCGAACATCTCGTAATCGGTCAGACCCAGATTTCGCATTAACGTTGGATTGGTTGTCAGTCCTCTGACATAGGGTTGACGAGACAGATACGCGATGCCTTGGAGATCCGCGCCGTCTGCGAATATTTTCACCGGCAAATCCTGGACGAGTTGATTCATGGTTTCGAGGCTGCCATTCCGGGAACCCGGCAACATATCAGGGGCCGGCGTCGTGGAGAAGCGCATTCACAGCATCATTGAAGTTTCGGACTGTTAAGTCGGGCAGCTCGCGTAAACTCTCCTCGTAATCGCGCTGAATAAAGACCGCCCGGCAACCTGCTGCACGGGCACAATCAACATCTCGCCATCGATCACCGATTACGTAACTGCCGGCCAGATCAATTTTCAACTCGTCTGCTGCTCGCAAGATCAAACCTGGTCGCGGTTTGCGACATTCACACGGATCGCCGTACCGCTCACCCGCATGGTAACAAATTTCGATTCGATCAAGCAATGGAAGCGCAGACTGCATTTTCAAATGCATCGCTTCGACCGTTTCACGAGTTTGTTTACCGCGCCCAACGTCCGGTTGGTTGGTAATCACAACCAACACGAAATTTGCTGCCTTAAGCCGTGAACAGCCTGGGATTACGTCGTCGTGGAGCTCGAAAGCTTCAACAGTAGATGGAGGAAAGGGACGCCCCTCCCGGACGACGGCCCGATTTAGCACTCCATCGCGATCAAGGAAGACCGCGCGCCGCGCTACTTCATGCTTTCCCATTTTGCCTCTGCCAGCTTTAGCCCGGGATGAGACACCCACAAGTGCCACACCACCGCTTGAAATGCCTCTGAGTGCGGCGTGACATTTGCGACATTCACAGTGGGAATTACAACTGCTACATCCGCAACCTGCGCCGTGTAACCTCCATCGCGGCCGACGATCCCAACAATCGCGGCTGCCCGCTCCTTTGCCAGTTGCATTGCGTTCACCAGGTTTGCACTGACATTCTTTTCAACGTTGCCGCCGCCTACTGATAGAATTAGCAGCGCGTCTTTTTCATTCAGCCGGCTTCCCTTAAGCCACTCGGCAAAAACGGACGGCCATCCGTCATCATTGGTGCGGGCGGTTAGTTCGGAAACGTTATCCGTTGGCGCGTAGCACTCCATTCCTGCCAATTTGCGAAAATCATTCACCGCGTGCGACGCATTCGCGGCGCTACCTCCGACTCCGAGAACAAAAAGTCGTCCGCCACGGGCGCGGACAGCTGCCAGCAGCTCCACCGCTTTTTCGCAGAGTGCCGTGTCGACTTGTGCGGCGATTGTGCTGGTCTCACGCAGATATTCTTCGGAATAGCTCATTGTACAGTGGCAGATAATTTGCCGCGCAGCATGGAATCGAGTTCCGCGAGACCTTTCGGCGAGCCGATTTCGTAGAAGCGTTGCTTTACTTCGTATCCTGCGAGCTGGTTCTCCGACACCAGGCGCGCGTAAACCTCCGCCAGATCAAAGGGAACATTCTCGGGATACGCGGCAAAGCTGGCCGCATTCAGAACACCGACGCCGTAATCGATGTGCCGCATTTTTGGTGTCCGTACTTTCTTGTCATACCGAAGAATTTTCCCGGCTTCAAACGCCACGTTGCTCGTATCCCAGCGATCTTCATTTTCGAGAATTGTCATCAAGGCGGGTTTCCCGCTCAAAACAAAAGCGTTCACCACAGCCGGGTAATCAATCGGCATGTATGAATCTCCATAAACTATTACAAATCGTTGGCCCAGCATCGGAAGTGCCTGTTTCAATGCGCCACCGGTTCCGAGAAGGGGACAGCCATCAAACGAGTAGGCGATGTGGAGCCCGAGATCGCTTCCACCGCCTAGGTTCGCCTTGATCATTTCACCGAGGTGGCCAACACAAAGCACTATTTTCCGAAAGCCGTGGGAATGCAGAAGCCGCAACTGGTGTACGAGAAATGGTTCCCCCGCGACCGGCAGCAACGCTTTCGGCGTTTTCTCAGTGATTGGCCGGAGTCGAGTGGCAAGTCCGCCGGCGAGAATGGCAACAGGCCAGTTGGCCAGGTCAATCTGCTCCCGCGCCTTCATTGAATTAGAATTTTTGTACCTTCAGGTTCGAATCGAAAACGGATTTCCGTCAATCCTTTCTCGCGCATTGCATGACGGAGACGAGCTTTGTCTTCGGCATAGAACATGAGAAAGCCGCCACCGCCCGCACCGATTAACTTCCCGCCCAGTGCACCATTAGCC
>JBKPMH010000054.1:0-39213 GCA_046732035.1 Verrucomicrobiota bacterium | reverse complement strand
GGACCGGACGAGCGAACCGCATGGAGCGTGGACGCATGGCTTGAAGTAGGTCCGTTTGATTTGATAGGTGAATTTCTGCAGGAACACGTTCATCCCCGCACGGTCAATGGAGTGCCTCCCGGTTTCGACGCATTTACGACGGACGGATTTTATGTTACTGCCGCCTACTACTTAATACCGAAAAAGCTTCAGGCAGCGCTTCAGTGGCAGCATCTGAACCCCGGCCAAAAGGGGAATGACGGGATCTCATCGATTGTAGGCGGTTTAAACTATTACATCCATGGTGACGACTTGAAGTTGATGGTCAACTACATTCATACGTGGTCCGATTTCCGTGCGGCAAACCCGGAATTCGGCCAGGATGAATTCGATGAAGTCATCGGGCGCATGCAATTGATGTTTTAACCGACATCGTCAAATAAGAAGAGGGCCGTTAGCTTAACGAAGCGGGAGAGTACGACAAAGCTTCGTTTGGCTGCAAAGATCACGTTCAACGCAGCAGTCTCACGCGGCCGCCAGAAAGTCTCGCTTCAGTTTTTGCCACACAAACGTAACAGTAATTCTTTTGCCCCAGGCAGGTTAATTCTTAACGTGTTGCCGACCGGGAATGCAGGCTTGCACCTTTCCTCCCACGGATTCGGCACAAATTTTCGCCGCTCAACAGCGTTTTTCATTTGGGAAATCGCACGAGCAACTGCCGATGCCGAGACGGCATCGGACTGGCTGGATCTCTGACACGCATCTGGGCACGCGCGGCTGCAATGCCACGGCACTGCTGGATTTTCTTCGAGAGAATGATTTCGAGACCCTGTATGTCGTCGGTGATCTCATTGATATCTGGTCGCTACGTCGCGGAATTTATTGGCCACAGCAACATAACGACGTCATCCAAAAAATTCTCCGTAAAGCCCGTAAAGGCACTCGGGTAATTTATATTCCCGGAAATCACGACGAGTTAGTAGCCAGTTTCCTGGGTGCTTATGGGAACATCGACATCAAGGAAGACGCCATTCACGTGACCGCCTCTGGAGAGCGCATTTTAATCATTCACGGACACGAGCTCGATGCGGTTGTGCAAAACGTGAAGTGGCTGGCATTCGCCGGCGATGTTGGTTATCAATTCTTACTTTCCCTGAATCCGCTGATCAATTTCGTGCGACGCCGGTTCGGTCTCGGTTATTGGTCGCTCAGCGCGTATGCAAAACGGCGTGTGAAAGATGCAGTCAGCTTTATCGCTAAATTCGAAGCTGCCGTTGCGCACTACGCGGAGCGTTACCACGTAGATGCTGTTCTGTGCGGCCACATTCATAGCCCCGCCATTCGGGAATTCGGCAAAGTCACATACTACAACTGCGGAGACTGGGTGGAGAGTTGCTCGGCGCTTGTTGAGAGCGAGGATGGGATCATCTCGCTGATCAACTACGATCCGCTTTCTCGCAATAGGGCTGTCTTGAAGCGATTAACTGCGGAGCTGCCGAAGTAACAAACGCATCCCGCTTGTGATTCGCTGACTCGCAAGCCGGAGCCATGCGGTACCCTGCCCTGCCGTTACCGGATTGTCACCGACTTTTGACAATTCGTAACCTGACGCCGCCCAGTCCGGATCGAATGTCCTACCATGAACGTGATTACAGTGAAGAGAACAGTTTTCAGACATGCAAACCACAGATCGAAAACGCGCCGGTCATTCCGCGAATTGACCCGCGCCTACTTCGCGAGAGAAAACAGTTTGGAGTTTGTCGTCGAGGCGCTGTTCTTTGCGCTGATCGTGGGAATCTCCGTCTGGCCGATCCTTGCAGCCGCAGGCGCGTTAAACGAATTTTTGCGGCGCACGCTGGGTTGATCGTGCAGCTGTAGCCGGTGTCGCTGATCCCGGCCAAGACCTTGTTTTCAACCGTGCCCAATGCGTTGAGCACAACGCAATGCACCTTTTATCTCTCGCCAATGCGAAAATCTCGACAGCAAGCTCATGACGTTTAGCATGTTGACTTCGTGCAAAAAAACGATCGAGCAGCAAACAATCGAGAGATTGAACGCAAATTTTTGCTCAAAGCATTGCCTGACAGGCTGGGTCGCTCGCGATGCTATGTTATTGATCAAGGGTACCTGGCAAGTGAGCCGGCCGGCAGACAGGTTCGCCTCCGGAGAAAAGGCACCGCTGCAACCCTGACTTTCAAGGTGGGCCGTGGTCGGCACCGCGAGGAACGCGAGATCAGGCTGAGCCTGAAACAATTCGACGCGCTTTGGCCAGGGACCGCGGGGCGACGATTGCGCAAGGTGCGCTGCGAAATTCCCTGGAAAAATCTGGTCGTCGAGGTTGATATTTATCACGGACGACACGCCGGTTTGGTTGTCGCGGAAGTGGAATTCCCCGACCGCGTCAGCTGCCGGAAATTCAAACCGCCTTCCTGGTTTGGACGGGAAGTAACCGGGGAAAAACGTTACAGCAACGTCAGGCTCGCTAACGAGTAAAGGAATTCGATGGGCTTCAAATTGAAGTTGCGCGAACCCTTGCCTGACGGGCTGAAAAGAATTTTCCGGGAACAGATCGAATCCGCGCTCGATGTTTGCCGGCATCCCGCGCAGGAACGCGGCGTCACCGTACACGAAGTGCGTAAACATCTTAAAAAGCTGCGCGCTGCGATGCGCCTCGCTATTCCCCAACTCGGAAATAAACGTCATGCTCGTGAGGACCACTGCATACGCAACATTGGACGACTTGTTTCAGATCTGCGGGATGCGCAGGTGCGGCTGCAAACGCTCAGTCAATTGCACGACGAGACCGCAAAGCGCCGCGAAAATAATTCATTCCCGCGCATCGAAGAACTATTGTCGCTCGAACGGGAGAGTTTTTCCGCCGCGTTTGCAGGCTGGCGAAAGCAAGCCATTCCACGACTGGAGCGCGCGGAGGCGCGTCTTTTGAACTGGCCGCTGGAAGATTTGACCTGGAAGCAGGTTTGCGGCGCAGTTGAAAAAATCTACAAGCGCGGTCAACGCCGGCTCGCGAAAGCAATTGACGATCCGGACCCGAAAAAATTTCATGCCTGGCGCAAGCGGGTGAAAGATCTTTGGTATCAGTTGCGCATTTTGCAGCCGCTAAATCGTATGGTCCTTACCGAGATCGCTCGCGATGTGGAAGTCCTGGGCGAGTTGTTGGGTCGCGAGCACGATTTGAGTTTCCTTTGGGCGCGTTTGGAAAAGGAATGCAACGATGAAACGCTGCGCGGTGAATTGGCACAGCTCCAGAAGCTCATTCGTAAACGAGGAAAACGATTGCGCACCAACGCGCTGGAGCTCGGACGACGGTTCTACGCCGAGCCTGCGAAAGCATTCGCCAAGCGAATATCGATTTTTGTCCGCAAACGGACATCAGGGGCCTGATCACTCGTCTGGGTAACAGTCCAGGTATTTGATTCCGGATCCCGTGTTGAAAATGACCACGCGTTCACCTGAGACAATTCTACCTTTGGCACGCAGTGACTTGAGAGCGGCGAAACAGGCTGCTCCCTCCGGGCAGACGAAAAGTCCTTCGGCTGAGCCCACTTCGCGGGCGACACGGATCATTTCGCCATCATCAACGGCGACGACGCCACCGTTAGACTGACGCAGGATATTCAGCGTCAGGAAATCGCCGATCGCTTTTGGAACACGCAGACCAGAAGCGATGGTCTGTGCGTTTGGGAATTCCCCGGCGCTTTTCTTTCCGGCTTCGAACGCGCGAACGATCGGCGCGCAACCCGTTGCTTGGATCGCGAACATGCGCGGCCGCTTGGTCCCGATCCACCCCAGGGCCTGCATTTCATCGAACGCTTTCCACATTCCAATGAGCCCGGTCCCGCCGCCAGTTGGATAAAGAACTACGTCCGGCAATTCCCAGTTGAATTGCTCCGCTAATTCGTAGCCGAGAGTCTTTTTTCCTTCCAGGCGATATGGTTCCTTGAGAGTGGATACATCGAACCAACCTTCCTTTTTTTTGCGCCCCGCTATCTCAGCGCCACAATCGGTAATTAATCCGTCGATCAAAGTCACATGAGCGCCCATCTCCCGGCACTCGATGATGTTCGCGCGCGGTGTATCGCGCGGCATGAAAACGTGCGCTTCCAGGCCGGCCCGCGCCGCGTAGGCCGCAAGGGCTCCGCCAGCATTGCCGGCACTCGGAGCAGCAAGCTTGGTTGCTCCCAGATGTTTTGCCATCGACACAGCGACACTCATCCCGCGCGCCTTGAAACTCTGTGTCGGGTTTAGCGATTCGTCCTTGATCCAGAGATCGATATCGCCACCGAATTTTTCTGCTCGCAATAATGGTGTTCCGCCTTCGCCTAACGAAACCGGCTCAACGTCGCCCGGCAACGGCAGCACTTCCCGGTAGCGCCATAATGATTTTTCACGTGCTCGAAAACTCGACTGCTTAAAGCAGTCGAGTTTTCGCACTGCTGCGAGATTGATGATCGCAACGAGCGGCTTCCCACAGGAAAGACAGAGATTCTGCAGACGGGTCCACTCATGGTGAAGACCGCATGCGCTGCATTCAAGATGCGTAACAAACATGGATAATAGACCGTAGCACGTTTGCGGCTTGTGGTAGATTTGCCGTGATGGATTTGATGACGCTCACCGAAATTCGCCGGGCGGCCCAGAACGGGGGAGTGCCTGCACGCGTTCATGTACAAGTGGAAGGGGCTACTGCAAAGACGCAACGTGAAGGGAAGCCGTATTGCGAACTGGCACTCGCGGATGCGTGCGATCGGATGACGCTTCGGGTCTGGAGTGATCATCCCGCTTACAAAGCATGCAGTGCGTTCACCAATGAAAGTTTTGTCGAGCTGACCGGTGACTTCCGCGTACACCCTCAATACGGACTCGAAGCAGAGAAGTGGATGGTACGGCCACTCTCTGACCAGGAGAAAAAAGAACTGTTGGAAGGACCGGCAGATTTGCGCGCCAAGCAAGCATCTGACTGGGAATTGATACTGCAATCGATTGGCATAATCGGTGATCCTCGCCTTCGCACATTGTCCGAAACATTCGTAAACAAGTGGGGCGACCGATTTCGCCGCGCCGCAGCTGCTCGCAAGTATCATCACGCCCGGCGCGGCGGGCTGGTCGAGCACACGGCGCAAATGATGCGATTGGCGCGGGCTATAGCGCCGCTCTACGCGCAGTTAAATCTTGATCTGTTGATCGCTGGTATTCTTTTTCACGACTCAGGCAAACTCTGGGAAAACCAGTTTGCCGAGACCGGCTTCGTCATGAGTTACGACGAGCTTGGTGAATTGGTCGGCCACATCTCGATTGGGCTAGAGATCGTCAATTCGTTGTGGCAAAAGCTCGCGGCCGAAAACGCGGAGGTCTGGAGAACGTATCAACCCCCGTCGGAAGATGTGCGCATACATCTGCTGCACCTGATTGGTTCACATCACGGCGATAAGCAATTGGGTTCGCCCGTGGATCCGAAAACACCGGAAGCGATGGCCCTGCATTACATCGATAACCTGGACGCTCGTCTGGAAATGTTCGCCGCTGGTTACACCACAGCCAAACCGCTGGCCGCCCGCATTTTTGATCGGGTGCGACCGCTGCCTGGAAATTTGGTAAAGTCGCTGGAAAAATTTCGGGAATCCTCGACGGCGCAATCGACCGAAGACAAACTTTTTTGACGCGATACGAACACACACAAATCGGCTATTTGATAATCTTCGTACTGTTCGCCGCGACGATTTTCGTTGCGATCGCCGGAATCGCTGCACCGTCTGATCGAGGCGTTCTCGTGATGGATGGAATAATCGAATCAATCCTTCTCATTTGCGCGATCATATTTAGTAAGCTGACGATCAAGGTCGATGAGGAAACTTTGCAGGTGCGTTTCGGCATAGGGCTGATCCACAAAAAAGTGCTGCTCCCGGAGATCGTCGGATGCGAACCAATTCGGATCCGTTGGTGGTACGGCTGGGGAATTCATCTGACGCCGTACGGCTGGCTGTACAACGTCTCAGGATTACATGCGGTGGCAATTACCTTGCGCGATGGCCGCAGATTTGCGTTGGGCACCGACGATCCTCAAGGGCTTGTGGACGCGATTCAGCGTTTTAGGTCTGCTGATTAGTACTCTACTTGGCCAGTTCGCGGAACCAATGCAATGCGATCGAAGTTTGCGGCCCGTTGGCCTCATGACCGCCACGAAAAGTCCCGATTCGAAGCCGCTTAAAACCGGTTCGCTTGATCGCGCCCGCCACCGCGTATTGCTGCTCCAGGGTGGCGATCCTGTCGTCGTGCCCGGCACTCACGTAAACTGGTGTATTCAGAAAACCTGCGCCCGGCCGCAACGTCCTGTATCCGTCGCTGAGGTGGTCTTCATTCGCGCCGGTTATGTAAATTCCAATGATGTTGCAACCGTTTCTTGCAAGGAACGGCGCAACATAACCAACTCCTTTTCCTCCTCCAGAAAACCCTGCGCACGCGATCGGCCAGCTCTTGGACGCGGGGAAGCTGCGGTGAAGCGCGTCGACTGCAGCCATTGTCATGGCTTCACGCCAGGCCACGTTATCGTTCTTCGGGTGTTGTGGGCCATCGCCTGCGAGTAACACCCAGCCCTCAGGCAGACCGACTCTTCGATAGAAATCCACCAGATCATCGCGGTTCTGACGTTTAGCGTCGCTCGTGGAACAGATCACCAAAACCGGCCAGCTTTTCGTCGGATCAAAATTTGTTGGAGTTGCCAACGTGGCGACTGCGTTTGCCGGAACCGCGTTGCCCCCTTGCGCAGCGTACGATTTTTCCATTGCGCTCAGCGGAACGTTAGCCTGGACAGTTGAACCTGGAGAAACAGGAACACCACCAAACGTCGAAGAAGCCGCAGCTGCGTGCACCTCCAACGTGAAAACAAGGTTCAACAGAAGAAGCAGTGAGATCCGTAAGAGAGCTCTCTTCGGCGCAACATATGGATATCGCGAATTGAAATTGCCATTCAGGCTAAGAACAACGTCTTCGTCAAACCAGATATCGATGATCTGTGCGCCCGTCATTTGATGTGAACCTTAGCGAAAATCTCGAAATTACGAGGACTGATTTCCGAGCATGCCGGTAAACCTTACCCGATTCTGCGCTTTGCCTCTGCGAAATAAGTCTCATCGATTTCAAACCCAATAAATTTTTTTACGCCGCAACGCTGCGCGGCGACGGCAGAATTTCCTATGCCCAGAAACGGATCTAGCATGGTTTGAATTCGTGAAACCCCATGCAGTTTGACGCACCATTCGGCTAACTGAACGGGAAACGTCGCTGGGTGCGGGCGCTCTTTCGCGCGACTCTGAATTGTCTCGTAGGGAATGAACCAGGTGTTGCCGCGACAACGGACATCGCTTCCGCGCGTGTGAGACCAGCGCGCGATGTTGCTTTTGTCCTGGTACGGAACACCGAGTGCCAGCCGATCGATTTCAACCTGTCGGGACTTCGCAAAATGAAAAATGTACTCGTGACAATCGTTAAGAAACCGCTTCGAATTGATCGGCTTGAAATGACCGTGCGACTTGAGGTTGCCTTCCCGATCTTCAACTGTGATCGACTTGATCCAGTGGATCGTGTTTTGCAGCAAGAATAGCCGACGCAATGTCGTTACAATCTCGTGAGGTAACATGGGGTTGGAAGGAGCGGCCCCGATGTTGAGAAAAAACGAGCCGGTTGGTTTGAGGACTCGCCGGATTTGCGTCGCCCATGCCGTGGACCACTTCAAATACAATTGTCGATCTTTCCGGTCGGAATATTTCCGGTAGCGAATTCCGAGATTGTATGGTGGAGACGTAACGACGAGATCCACACTTTCGCTCGGCAATTGTGCCATTCCCTCGAGACAATCTGTGCCATGAAGATCAAATTTGGGCATCAGCTGAGAATGTGGCGTGATTAAGCTGCAGTACAAGCAAAAATACCGTGTTTTCGGGCGCCGGCAGCGATATCGGCTGGAGATTCGGGAGCAATGCCGTAAGCGCGCCGCCCTATGCGATAGATGTCTGACACAACTGCGCCAGCCAGAGACCGACATTCGCACGACTGCTCGAATTCGTTTATTCTTTATCGATGTCGGACAAGCCCTCGAAATTAAAGATCGCTGACCGTGAGTTCACGTCACGCCTGCTAGTCGGCACAGGGAAATTCGCGTCCAACGACTTGATGCGCGACGCGCTTGTTGCCAGCGGCACGGAACTTGTGACCGTGGCGCTGCGGCGGGCCGATATCTCTGGAAAACACGATCCGTTTGCCAACATCCTTGATTTTATCGATCCGAAACGTTTTCTGCTCTTGCCAAACACAAGCGGTGCGCGCAATGCCGAGGAAGCTGTGCGTTTGGCGCGGCTAGCCGCAAGTGCGGGATTGCCAAAATGGGTCAAACTCGAGATTCACCCGGACCCGCGCTATCTGCTGCCTGATCCTGTGGAAACGCTTGCCGCCGCGGGAACTCTTGTGAAAGAAGGATTCACGGTCCTCCCTTACATTAACGCCGATCCGGTTTTAGCGAAACGGTTACAGGACATCGGCACCGCCACGGTAATGCCCCTCGGCTCGCCCATCGGGAGCAACCGGGGCATAAACGCACGCCTGCAGATTGAAATCATTATCGAGCAAGCAACAGTGCCCGTAGTTGTCGATGCCGGGCTCGGCGCGCCCAGTCACGCGGCTGAGGCAATGGAGATGGGCGCCGATGCAGTTCTGATTAACACGGCAATCGCAATCGCTTCCGATCCGATCCGGATGGCGAAAGCATTCAAGAAAGCTATCGAGGCAGGTCGCGAAGCACGCGAAATCGGATTGGCAGCAAAATTAGATGTGGCAGCGGCAACCAGTCCGCTGACTGGATTTCTCAATGAGCCTCGGCGGTAAGAGCCAACGAGTACCCCGTTTAAACCGATAAACACACGGCAGCACAATTCTGCCGCGTGATTTAATCGAAATCAGCAGGCAACTTCGGGTCTTTGGCGAAAACGAATGCGCGTTTCACCTGTGGTAATAATACGCGAGACTCCGAAAGAGCGGGTAATTCGTTTTCGCAAAAAAAACAGGCGGCCTCAGTTTCGAGACTCGCCTTTGCCGAGCCTCCCACGAGTGCGCATAAAAGAATCACCTTATAGACATGAAAAGGACAAGGGGGATGCCCCTGCCGATCGCGATCATAAATTGCCATGAGTTTGACCGCATTTACGTCGTAGCCGGATTCCTCTCTTGTTTCGCGCACAGCTGCTTCACTGGCAGACTCTCCAGGATCTACCCATCCACCAGGCAGCGTCCAACCATCGCCTCGTTCTTTAACGAGTAATATTTTGTTTTCTGAAATAACGGCTGCACGCACATCGATTTTGGGAGTCGCCGGCCCAGTCTCCTTTTGAAACATCGCTTTGATGGTGCGCAGTTCGCCGTTGGAGTATTTGGCTGCGATCTCAGCAGCGATGTCTTCGACTTGCTGATACCGTTGGAGATCGAATTCGTTCTTGCAGTAGGCCCGTCCATTTTGGGCAATTGATTGAAGCCTGCGAACCCAGTTGACCCAAATACTGCTCATACCGGCTTCCGGATGTGACGCAACCGTTGCCGAGCCGTTACAACGTCGTCTCGCTGACCAGCGTTTCCCGGTGTTTTATTCCCCGTTTGGTCTCCTTGTGCAATCGTTTTAGCCGGCTCGATAACGCTGCCTTTGCCGCCGAATTCATGCGATCAATAAACAGGATTCCATTGAGATGATCGCCTTCGTGTTGAATCGCGCGGGCAAGAAATCCGGTCGCTTCAATTTGAATTCGCCTGCCTTCCAAGGTCCGGGCGCGCACGGTGACCGACGTCGCCCGTTCAATATTGCCGGTGATTTCGGGAAAGCTTAAGCAGCCTTCCACGCCGGTTTCGGCCGGGCCCTGTAGCTCAATTTCCGGATTGATCAATATCAGTGGCATTGCAGCCTTAGGTTCAATCTCTTGGTCATCAATCTTCAACGTGCTCGGCCGATCTTCGACCAGCGAAACGTCGAGCACCGTCAGCTGCAAAGGTTCACCCACTTGCTGCGCGGCCAAGCCGACACCATTGGCTGCATGCATCGTCTCAATCATGTTCGCAGCCAGTTCGCGAATCCGATCGTCTATGTTGTCGATCGATTTGCCTTTGGACCGCAGGATTGGGTCGCCGTACTCTAAAATCTGCAGAATCATTTCTCTTCTCGCGTAAACGCCGGCAAATTCCGGACCCCCGCCAGCTTTAACGCGTCCATGACCTTAATAATCGTGCCGAAGGAAGCCTTCTTGTCCGCTTGCAGCGCCAGTGTGGACTTGCGGGTTTCCGGCAAATTGCGCACGGCGCCTTCCAATTCGTCTGCGCCGACGGTTTTTCCATCAAGTTTGATCTCATCGTTTTGATCTATGCTGACGATCGCGTGTTCATTCTCGGCCGGCTGCTTTTTTGCTGTCTTGGATTCTGGCAGATTAATCTGAACTTCCGGCTGGTCTTTCTTAAACGTGGTAGAAACGACAAAAAAGATCAGCAGAATGATGAGAATATCGACGAGCGAAACAATGATAATGACCGGGGCCCTTCGTTTTCGCACTGCAAACTTCATGATCGGTGACGCGCCGCGCGTTTCACGCTACCGGCGTCGAAATTGGCATTGAGCTGGCGGCCGCTTTGGCCGGCGTGAACTCGCGCGAAGAGCGACCGTAATAGCATTTGTTGATCAGTTCCACGACCAGCGTTTCCATCTCAATCGACATCACTTCAACTTTCCTCGAAAAATAGGTGAATCCGATCAGCGTCGGCACCGCGATGGAAAGCCCGAAAACCGTCGCGTTCAATGCTTCGGAGATACCGAGCGCAATCTGACGGGTGTCCGACGCTCCCGAGCTCAAACCGAGCTGAGAAAAAACGTGCACCAATCCCGAAACTGCGCCGATAAGCCCAAGCAGCGGCGCAATGCCGACAATGACTTCGAGAATGATCAGACCTTTTTCCAATCGGACCATCTCGTGTCGCGCCCGCGTTTGGACCGCTTCCACGTTTTCGGAGCGTGGACTGCGCAGATACTGCAAAGCGATGCGAGCGATGCGCGCCAGCGATGAATTATCATGATGCACAACGCGAGACAGTCGTTCCGGGCTTTCACCTGGAGCCAACCGTTCTATTTCGTTCTCGACCAACGGCGGCATGACTTTGCTGCGTCGCAAAGCAAGGCCGCGCAAAATCATTATTGTCACCGAGACAATCGAGCATGCCAGCAACGGCCACATGAAAAGGCCGCCTTTCGCAAAGAATCCAAACACAGTATTCACGGTTTCGGGTGTCTCGATGGTTATTGCGGACGTAATCATCCGTTTGGAAAGACAGTGAATCCTAACCCTTCAATTTCCAAGCCATCAGGCGGCAAAGCATTCGCCACTTCTTCAGGGATCGGCGGAAGTTGCGCTTCGAACACCGATTGCACACAAATGTTCGCGAAAGCTTCGTTCGAACTGTTCTCAGTAACTTTCAGACCCTTGACTTTTCCGCTTCGATCAACGCAAAACCGGACTCGTAACGTGCCGATATTCGCCAAATCCCTCTTTTGATCCATAAATGCGTACCAGCGCGACCCGATTGCGTCGATGATCATCTTCTGATACCGGCCGAGCGGAGTGCCTAACGCATTTACAGCTGAGATCCCGTGGTTCGTGATGTTACCGGCCATGCGTGTTTTCTGCCTCAGCCGGCGGTATGCAGATTGCGGCTGCGAAGCTGCGGTGGGGCGCTCAAGGGCAGCAGCCGACTTCTGAGTCAACAATGCAAACTGCTCGGCAGCGGTAATTGGTTCTTGCTGCTGCGGAGCGGCCTGTTGCTTTGGTTGTTGCGACGCAGCGGTCGCCTGCTGCGGTTGCGATCCCTTTGTATCCAGCGAGTATGGATTGGTCTCAAAATCCATGAACGGTTGATCCTTGCCGGCCTGCGAAGGCAACGGCATTTCGCCCGCAGCAGCTAACTCGCTTGCTCCGATCGAATTGGCGTTTGATTCAAACGTTTTATCTTTCGGTTCGGGTGCTTTTTTCGATTCGTCCGTCTCGATGAACGCGGAATTCTTCGGAGCCGCTGGGGCCAGATCGACCAGGGTGAGTTCCGCCGGCTTCTCCTCAACGGGGGTCGCTGGGGAAAAAACGCCGCCGAAAGCCGCAAGAAAAAACGCTACAAGCAGATGAATGAGGACTGCCGCGAGCAGCGCCAACAAAACCGTTCGCGTCTCGTATTCGTGATCCTGAAGACCCTCGGGGTTGCCCGGCTGGGCGAGCATGATGTCAGCCGTCGTCATGAGAGCGGTTTCTCAATGGTCAGAAAAAATTGGGCCTCCAGAAGGTTCCTTTAAGGTTGGAACAGTATCTCACGCCAAGGGCGCTGACAACTTGCGCTGGAGGTCAGGCTTCTAGCCTGACTCGGCAGGCGGGCATCTTGTCTGCCTTATACTCCGGCAGGCTGGAAGCCTACCTGCCAGGACCGGCTAGGAAGCCGGTCTTCCGCAAAGTCATTCGCGCAGCCGTGTTTTTTCATTACGAGCCCCGAAAGCTTTCGGGGTCGAGGAATCTCTCGATACGCCTGTTTTCCGCAAACCCATCCGCGCGTGATGAAACAAATATTGCTGCGCGTAACCCCCATGCTCGCCGAAATATGTTTGTGAAAATTCGCGGAGTTCCAGCTGCGTCACCCTTCTCTTCCGCGGGAAATATTGCTGTTTCAAAACTCGCTCTATCCAGACGTCAATTGGGAAGGCGCGAAGGCGCTCGTACCCAAACAGCATGACACAATTAGCTATTTTCGGTCCTACGCCGGGCAAAGCGCATAATTTTTCTCTCAGATCGGCATCAGGCAAAGCCGACCATGCTTTCAAGTCCGCCTTGCCTGAACTGACCAGTCGCGCCGTCAACAGGAGGTTTCGGGCCCGATAACCGAGAGCGCATTTCCGCAGATCATTCTCAGAAGTTCGGGCAATTCTCTGCGACGGAGGAAACGTGTATGCGAAATGGTCACCAATTTTTCGTCGATGGCCAAAGCGTTGCCTGAGCGCGAGCGAAATCTGCCGGATATGTGCCACCTGTTTCATCGACGAACAGATGAACGTGGCGAGACACTCCCATTTGGGCTGACGAATGATTCGTAAGCCGCGACAGAAGAGCGTGGCCGCGTCGATCACCGGATCATCTGGGAAGGACGCACAGATTTCTCGAAGTGGATGATCCAGCGCCAAATAATTTGCAATCAGTCGCCGCAAACCTGACGAATTCAGGCCGTCACGTTTCGCGGCATCACTACACGCGGCTAAAATGTTTCGGCGCTGCTCTATGTAAACAGCGCAATCGCCGATGGCTCCGATAAATCCTTTGCCGACCTTTTCCCAATGAAATACCTGGCCGGAGTTCAAGGTCATCGGCAGGTTGAAATCGGGCGCGCGGATTTTTAACAGCTCCATAGATGGATCGCCTTGTTGTCAACGCGAGGTTAATTCCATGCGCCGAAGGCGCAATGACTTCGCATCGTCTTCGGGAGAAGACGATCCATCTTACGGTTGCCTTTCGTCATTTGATCGTTTGAGCTTCCTTCGCCATTCGACATTCGACATTCGTCATTGATAAATAAGACCGACATGGACAGCAGACTCGCGATCGACAGTGCGGTTTTGCTGCTCTATTTCGTACTCATCATCTCCATCGGTCTTTACATGGGCCGGAAGGAGGAAAACCTCAAAGATTTTGCGCTGGGAGGTCGAAGAATCCCCTGGTGGGCCGTGCTCGCTTCACTGATCGCTGCGGAGACGAGCGCTGGAACTTTTTTCGGAACACCGGGTGAGGGATTCGCGCTGCGAAACTACACTTATTTGCAACTCGCGCTCGGCACCATTCTCGCGCGAATTCTGGTCAGCTACATTTTCATTAAACCGTACTACGACTACAAAGTTTATTCGATCTACGAATATCTTACCGCTCGCTTCGGCGTGCCAACCAAGAATGCGGCCTCCGCTGTGTTTTTATTTACACGCCTGCTCGCTTCCGGTACGCGGCTGTACGTCGCAGCTATCGCGCTGGCGCTGGCATATGAAATGATTCGCGGCGTCCAACCAGGTCAAAAAGAAACGCTGTTTATCTACATCGGCTCAACCGTGGCTATCGTCATTTTGACTGCGATTTATACAACGCTCGGTGGAATCAAAGCTGTGATTTGGACCGACCTCATTCAAGCTTCGATTATGATCGGCAGTGCGCTAATTGCTCTCGGATTACTTTACTTCGCCATACCCGGTGGTTTTAATCAGATCGTTCAAAGTCACGGCGGCTTCGGTGTTTCGGATTTCTTCACCACCGGTTTGGATCCCGCCAAGCATGGATGGGCAAAGTGGAAAGGAATGTTCGCGGTCGAATACACAATTTTTGCAGGCCTGATTGGCTCAACGTTTATGACGATGGCCACACACGGCACCGACCAAGACATGGTCCAGCGCATGTTGACCGCGCCCGATATTCGCCGGAGCCGGCGTTCACTGATCGTGTCAGGCCTGGCCGATATCCCGATCGCGTTCACGTTTCTGAGTATCGGTGTGCTCCTCTGGGTTTTTTACCAAACACATCAAGACCCGGCCTTGCCAAAAACTCCGAACGAGATCTTTTGTCATTACATTCTTTACGAAATGCCGGTCGGCCTGCGCGGGCTGCTCATAGCGGGTATTTTCGCAACCGCAATGGGCTCACTGAGCACAGCGATTAACGCGCTGGCCACCAGTTTTACCCGGGACTGGTACGAACCGTATATCAATCCCACTTCGACCGCCGAACAAAGTCTTCGCGCCGTGCGCTGGGCCACCATCTGGTTTTCAGCGCTGATGATCGTCGTCGCTTCAGCCACAGCCTATCTCGTCATTGTTTATCCAAAAGTACGAATCATCCCGATTGTGATCAGCATTTACGGTTACACCTACGGGTCGGTGCTGGGAATTTTCCTCGCTGGCATGTTAACCAAATCGCGTGGCAACGATTTGGGCAACATCGCCGCCATGATAATCGGCTTCATCGTCGTCGCGATTTTGAGCGGTTTGCCCAACAACATCGCCGGAATCTTCGGGGGCAAACTTTACACCCAGCCGACCTGGCTGCCTGTAATGGAATTCCCCTGGTGGATTTGCTTCGGTACAATTGTTACCTTTTTCATCGCGATTTTCTTCCGAACTGGCCACGAACATCATCCACCGGAATCGGTTTAGCCGAACACAAAACAAGAATTGACTGATGATTCATCGCTAATTACTTGACGTGTAAGGCCGCTCTTTTTACACATCCTCAATCTTCGAAATTCTATGGCTCATGTAGTGACGGACAAATGTGACGGGTGCAAGTTCACAGACTGCGTAGAAGTGTGCCCGGTCGCCTGCTTCTACGAACTCGATAACCAGGTGGTGATCCATCCCGAGGAGTGCATTGATTGCATGGCGTGTGTGGACGTGTGTCCGGTGCACGCCATCTACGCGGAGGCGGACCTCCCATCGGAATTCACCAAGGATACTGAATTCAACGCGACCCAGGCTCATCAGCTGAAAGATTCTGGCGCAGAGGCAATCACGGTGAAAAAAGATCCTTTGCCCACGGCGAACGAGCGAAAAACAGCACTGGGGTATTAACCCGAGAATGCTTGTTGGCGGGCGATGCAGGCAATGCCAGCGTGGCTGCCTCAGCAAATTAGTCAGCCTGTCCTTGCGGGTTTTTTCTCTTTCGCCAGTTTGATTCCGAGATCGCGCAGTTGTCGCGCATCGACTTCGGCTGGTGAATTCGACATCAGGTCCATTCCGCGATTGTTTTTGGGGAACGCCATGACATCGCGGATGCTTTGTTCGCCGGCAATGAGCATGACCAGGCGATCGAGTCCGAATGCAATTCCGCCATGTGGCGGGGCTCCAAGATGTAATGCCCGAAGCAAATGACCAAACTGAGTTTGCCGATTTTCCGGACTAATACCGAGAGCTTCAAACATTTTCTCCTGAAGTTCTGGCTCGTAAATCCGAATGCTGCCTCCACCAACCTCGACTCCATTTAGAACGACGTCGTATGCTTCGGCGCGCACCTCGGCAAACTTCCCTTCATTAAACAGCGGGATGTCCTCCGCTTTCGGCCGCGTAAATGGATGATGCATTGCGTTCCATTTGTTCTCTTCCGCGCTCCATTCAAACAGGGGGAAGTCTACGACCCAGAGGAAATCCAGAACTTCAGTGGCCGAATTGAGCTTTTGCATCTCGGCGATGCGTAATCGCAATCGGCCAAGCACTTCACAAGCGATTTCCCATTTGTCTGCACCGAAAAGTATGCAATCGCGCTCCTCAATTTTCAGTTTTGCTCGTAACGCCTCTTTTTCCGTGTCCGAGAAAAACTTCACGATGGGCGATTTCCATTCGCCATTCTCAACTTTGATAAAGGCCAGCCCTTTGGCGCCGTACAACTTTGCGATCTCAGTCAATTCATCGGCCTGCCCGATGGTAATGCCTGCGAAACCCTTCGCGTTAATTGCTTTTACGACGCCGCCGGACTCGAGCGCGTTGCGAAAAACTTTGAAACTGCTGTTGCGAAAAACCTCGCCAAGATCGACCAGCTCAAACCCAAAACGGCGATCTGGTTTATCGCTGCCATAACGGTCTACGGCTTCGCGGTATGTGAGTCGCTCAAACGGGATGCTAATCTCGATATTGCGTGTGGCCTTGAAGATTGCCGCCAGCATTCCTTCAGTGACAGCAAAAATGTCCTCTGGCGTGACAAACGAGGCTTCGATATCGATCTGGGTAAACTCTGGCTGTCGGTCCGCTCGCAAATCTTCGTCGCGAAAACATTTCGCGATCTGAAAATATTTCTCGACGCCCGCCACCATCAGCAACTGTTTGTACTGCTGTGGCGCCTGTGGCAGCGCATAAAATTTTCCGTCGGTAATTCGACTTGGCACCAAAAAGTCGCGCGCTCCTTCAGGCGTGCTCTTGGAAAGGATCGGCGTCTCTACTTCAATATACCCCTGGCTGTCGAGATAATCGCGCGTCGCCTTGGCGGCGATGTGCCGTAACCGAAGGTTGCGCGCAAAGCGTGGGCGGCGAAGGTCATAGTATCGATGGGTCATCCGCAGATCTTCGTTGTGCGGCTCAGCGTCGATTGGGAACGGCAGATCCCCCGCGCGATTGAGAATCTTCAGTTCGCTTGGAATGAGTTCGATTTCGCCGGTGGTCAGATTCGGGTTTTCTGTGCCCGGCAGCCGCGCAGCAACGCGACCCGAGACCTGAATGACGTCTTCGCTGCGCAAAGTATGCGCTTCCTTCGCAAGCTGTGCATTTTCCTCGGGGCGAAACACGATCTGCGTCAGGCCTTCGCGGTCGCGCAGATCAATGAAGATTACTCCCCCGTGATCGCGCGTAACATTCACCCAGCCGGCCAACGCGACCTGTTTACCGATATCGCTCTTGCGAAGCGAATTGCAGTTGTGCGTGCGATACATTTTTTCTTGTCATTTGGAGCGTTTTACTGCGCTCAGGATGACAAGCTGGATTACGCTTGCAAGTGCGCAAGTAACTCCGTGTGGTGAACTAAAGATTCTTCGCGTGTGGCGAGGTTCTTTACTTTTGCCTGCGGCCATTCGTCGCCAAACAAGATCGCAATCCGAGCGCCAAGTTGCTCTGCGATTTGAAATTGTTTGCCAACCTTTTCGCTCGTAAGCGGATAATCGACACGAAAGCCGCGGTCCCGAAGATTTTGAATTTGCGCAAGAGCATCTCCACGGCGCTGCTCCTTTGCGATCACAACATAAATGTCGATTTTGCGATCGTTCGCTATTGCATTCTCCAGTTTCTCACGCGCATGCGGTGTCTCCGTCATGAGCTCACCGAGCACGACATCGCCCATGGCAAAACCGAGCGCCGGCATTGAGACCGCATTGTCGCTCAGTTGTGCGATTAAATTATCGTAGCGGCCCCCGCCCGCTATGGCTCGGAATTTTCCGGCGCGGTCGAACACCTCAAAGACGACGCCCGTGTAATAAGCCAGACCACGCACAATGCCGACATCGATGGCCACGTAATCAGCAAGTCCTCGGTCGCGAAGGCCGTCCACAAGTTCGTCAAGATTTCTGTTCTTCCCGCCGCCTTCCAGAGTTGAAAAGATTGGATCGGCTAATTTGCCAAGCTTCCGCGCCGTTATTTCGCGTGGTTCGCGGCCGGACTTATCAATTATCTGTAACACTTCATCCCATCGATCCGCTGACACAGCCTTTTCCCGCAGGAACTCAGTCCAGAAAGTGCGGTCGCTGATCCGGACGACAAAATCTTTTTCAGTGAACCCAAACGCCCGCAGGACATCGATACAAAGCGCCACTAGCTCGACGTCAGCAGCAGAGTTCGTTTCCCCGATAATATCGCAATTGAGTTGAAAATGTTCGCGCAGTCTTCCGCGCTGTTGTTTTTCATAACGAAAAAATTCGCCAATTGAGAACCATTTGAGCGGCTTCTTGAATTCGCGTTCGTGCGCCGCGACTACGCGAGCGAGCGTGGGCGTAAGCTCGGGCCGCATGGCTATTTCGCGCTCACCCTTATCGGTAAAGTTAAAAAGTTGATCGACGATTTCTGCGCCGCTTTTTTTCTTGTAGAGCTCTGTCGATTCGAGAATGGGGCCGTCCCATTCAATGAAGCCGTAGCGACGCGCCACGTCGCGCCAACGCGCAAAGATGTAGTTACGCACCGCGCAATCGTTCGGAAGGAAATCGCGAAAACCGGGTAAAGCCTGCATACAGGGTACGTTATCTTACCTCGTTGGAATAAAAGGGCTTACGCCTGCGAATGCGACCACCCGAGGCGGAATTTACGATATCAGGGCGTAACCCAAAAAGCTCCGGCACGAATGGACCGGAGAAGGAGGCGGTGAAGAACATCGATTCAATCAAAGCAGAGGGACAAATATGAAACAAACGAGATTAGCAAAAATATTGGCAGCAGCATTTGCCTGCGCAGCGGGGTTAGGCATAGCGGTGGCACAGACTACCACTACCACCACCATGACTGATCCTGTAACCGGCACGACAACAACTCAGCAGACCACGACCAGCAGTGCTGGCACCATTGTTACCAACACACCGGATTCGGACTACTTCATGTTTCGAACGACCCCGGAGGTTGCACCAACACGGTATTACTACACTCGGGATACCACCGTGGTAGATCCTGAAGGTCGCACCGTCAGTTGGTCAGCCATTCGACCGGATATGCCGGCCACCATCTATTACACTAACGTCGGTGACCGCGTCGTTGTGCGTAAAGTGGTGTTGAGCCGGCCGCCCAGAGTCATCAAGCACGAGGAAACGACTACGACGACGACTACCAGGCATTAAAAAAAACGTTGCCATAGATTACCGGCGCCCGCGAGAATCTCGCGGGCGCTCTGCTGTACCTACATTTTCGCGACGCCGTAGAGGCGATGGCGATTTTCAGATCTCCGCTTCTCGCGTACATTCACAGCCGAATGGCTGTTTCGATCAAAGAGAGACCGGATTTACAGAACAAGGTACATGAAGTTCCGCACAAGCCGGGCGTGTACTTGATGCGGGACCGGTTTAACCGCGTGATTTACGTAGGTAAGGCGCGCGATCTGCGCAAACGAGTCGGTTCCTATTTCCTGCCATCGAAGCTGGCGCAGGCGGATTTGAAAACGCGCGCCATGCTCGATGCGACGTGGGACTTTGAGACCCACACCGTCCGGAGCGAAGCGGAATCCGTTTTGCTTGAGGGTAAACTAATCAAGGAATACCGGCCGCGTTATAACATTTCTTTTCGCGACGATAAGAGGTTCCTTCTTGTCAGGGTGGATCTTTCAGAGGAGTGGCCGCGTTTTCGGCTGGCCCGGTTCAAAAAAGACGACGGCAGTCGCTACTTCGGTCCGTACGCGCATGCGGGCGCGTTGCGACAAACATTGAATTTCATGCGAAAAAAATTTGGTGTGCTCACGTTTGGCCGAGGTTCGCCTACCGAACGCGAATTGAAATCAGCGACTTATCAGGTGCCGGTGCGTTTAAGCGAGATAAGCGCAGAGCAATACCGCGAACGTGTTCTGCAGGCCTCTGAATTTTTGGAGGGAAAATCGAGGGAAATGATTGCGACGCTCGAAGAGGAAATGCGGAAAGCGGCGAAGAAAATGGACTTCGAGAAAGCAGCCGAACTTCGCAACATGATTGAAGATTTGCGCAACACGACCAGACCAATGCGTCGATTTACCCGGGGCAGTCTGCCGAGCACAATTGATCCGGTCGCGGACGTACGCTCGCTGGCTGACGCGCTGCAGCTGGCGCAGATCCCGCGCGTGATGGAATGTTTCGACATCTCAAATATTTCCAGCACCCACGTAGTGGCTTCGATGGTTTGTTTTCGGGATGGCCTGCCTGATAAGGACAATTACCGGCGCTATCGTGTGCGAACGGTCGAAGGCCAGGACGATTTCGCCAGCATGGCCGAAGTTGTCCGACGCCGGTATTCGCGCGTTCTGCTCGAGGCACGCGATGCGAATTCCGACATAGCAGAGTTTTCGCAAGAGAATGCCGTGGATGCACTGGCGCGAATTCTTAGTCATGCCGATCCTTCGCAGCGCGGCCATCCAGCCGACGGGAACATGTCTTGCCAAGACTCAGAGGTACCCTCATTGGAGTCCGCAACTACGAACAGCGTAGGGGCTCGGAACGACGAAGGGTTCGTTGCGGTTCGATTGCCGGATCTAATCATCGTCGATGGCGGAAAGGGCCAGCTCTCGGCCGCGTGCCGCGAATTGCAGCGCTTAGGCTTGCACGATCTTCCCATTATCGGCCTGGCCAAAGAACGCGAAGAGATTTACCGCCCGGGACGGGCCCTGCCCCTGCAGCTTCCAATTGACTCCGGCGCCTTGCGTTTGCTCCAGCGCATCCGCGACGAGGCGCATCGCTTCGCCAACGCATATCACCAGTTGCTCATGAAAAAACGGGTCGGCGAAAGCATTCTTGACGACTGCCCGGGTGTCAGTCAAAACCGCAAGAACTTGCTCCTGCGAAAATTCGGTTCGGTGAATCGGCTGCGTAAGGCGACAGTGGACGAAATCGCATCAACCGAAGGTATCGGCCGCAAGTTGGCCGAAGATGTGCACCAATTCCTGCAAAAGCATTGATTTGCCAGTAGACTTTGGGGTTCGCGTTTGAAATGAAATCACATTGGAGAAATTTAGGGCGTTTGTGGCTTGCCTTGGTGACCGCGGCGGCGCCGACTTCATTATTCGCCCAGGCTTTGGCGCCATCTGCGGTACCCAACGCAAGCACGCCTGCTACACAAGCTGAGGGCGAAACAATTGTGCCCACGTTCGAGACGCAAAAACTGGCGCGCACTTACATACTCGATGTTCCGGCGCCGCGCGGCCAGATCACAGATCGCAACGGCGAACCGCTCGCGCAAAATCGGCTTAGCTACAATCTCGCCATTAATTTTCCAACGCCGCTTGATTTTTCCGATGCGCAGGCAGTCGGCTTTGCCAGGGAAAAGATCGACAAGACGGCCCGGTTAATTGGTCGCAAAATCCAGATTTCGGACGACGCGATTCTTCGTCATTACCGTAACAGGGGAATCATGCCCATGGAGATCGCGACGAATCTTAGTCAGTTGGAGTATGAACAAATCAAAAATGATCCTCCCCCGGGTGTGATTGTACGCCCGATTTACGTGCGCGTTTATCCGAACGGAAAAATGGCTGGTCAAATTATCGGCTACACCGGGAAGACGGGGCGAAATCCTGACGGCATTGTCGATAACCACGAAACCCTCTGGCCCGAAAGTGAGGGACGCGAAGGATTGGAACAAACGTTGAACGAAATGCTCACGGGCAAGCATGGCGAGTACAAACTCACTTTTGACAAAGATGGTCGGAAGACCTCGGAGAAATTGGTCACTCCGCCTGAGCCCGGGTACAATGTAGTCACCACGCTTGACCTGCGTCTTCAGCAACTGGCTGAAAAAGCGCTCGAAGCAAAAGCGAAACGCGGCGCTATCGTAATCATCGATCCGAACACTGGCGACATTTTGGCTTTAGCTTCCTGGCCCACTTACGATCCTAACCTGTTTGTTCCGTCTATTTCGGCCGAACAATTCAAAGCTCTGCAGAACGACCCGGACATCCCACTTTTGCCCCGCGCTTACCGTTCGTCTTATCCACCGGGATCGACATTCAAAATCGCAGTTGGAATCGCCGCGCTTGAGAGCCATGCCGTCCAGCCGGAAGACCGGTATGAATGCGTGCCAGCAATCCAAATTGGAAATGTGACCTTTCACAACTGGAAAAAAGCAAATCGCGGCGCATTGAATTTTGTTCAGGCACTTACGGAATCATGTGACACATGGTTTTATCAGGTCGGGATCAGAACCGGGGCGCAACCGATTATTGATTGGGCACTACAATTGGGGTTCGGCGCGAAGTGCGGCATTCCTTTGCGCGGAGAAGCGGAAGGTCGCGTCCCAAACGATGAGTACATGAAGGCAACGCACGGCCGCAGATTGCTCAACGGCGACATCGCAAACATGTCGATCGGCCAGGGAGACACACAGGTCACTCCTCTGCAAATGGCCCAGGCCATGGGTATCGTGGCAAACGGCGGAACCTTTTATCAAACGCGACTGGTCCAACAGGTGCAGACCTTCGACAACCAAATAGTCACTGCCTACCAGGTTCGAGCAAAGAGAACACTTAGTTTATCATCCGAAACGCTGGATGAAGTGCACACGGGAATGATTGACGTGGTGAATGGTGCCGGTGGCACCGCCCACCAGGCCAGCCTCGATAACGCTGAAGTGGCCGGTAAAACCGGAACCGCGCAGTGGGGACCTAAAAACAAGGAGCGGACGGCCGCATGGTTCGCCGGGTTCCTGCCAGCTGACCAACCGCGGTACGCTTTCGCAGCTGTTTACGAAGGGGACGTCGGCAGTAAAGTCCACGGCGGTTCGGCGGCTGCCCCGATGATCGCCGACATTTTCAAAGAAGTTTACAAGGGTGAAAAAGTGGTCAGCCAGCGACAGCGCCGCGCCCGCGAAGAGCCAGAAATTCGGCGAGCCGAGCCAGTAGAGGAAGAAGACGAGTCGGATTAGCTGGAGTTGGGGCTGTAGCCGAGGGCGTCGACCTCGGCAATTTCTCGAAAAGCCGCGTGCGGCACCTGCGGCTACAGTTACGCAGCCACCGTTTCGTTCGGTAGCTCCATTGAAACTCGCTCGCTCGCCGCTGCCCGTCGCGGCTTTACGTTCTATGTCGCTGCTCCCGCCAGCTCCATTGTGCCTTTAAATTTCGATGGTTCCTGCTCGAGTCCGAAATTCTCAGAATAGAGCTGTTCGATCTTCACCATTTCGTCGCGTGTAAGCCGAGGGCAAGCCGGCGCTTTCGCAAATTCAACAAGCTGTTCTTCGTTGTAAATATTTGGCAAGGTCGAAGCCACGCGATCATCCGCGAGCAACCATTGCAACGCTGCCTGCCCGAGTGTGCGCTCCGAGTTTTCAAGGAAACGCAATTTCTCAACCTTTTTAACACCGTTCAGTAGCCAGCTCCGCGGCCGGTGGCTACGATGGTCCCCGGGCGGAAAGGTGGTTTCGGCAGTGTATTTGCCTTCCAGCATCCCGGACGAATGCGTCACGCGAACAAGGAACATTGTGTCTGTCCCCGCGTCGGTCGCCGCGTCCTGCATGGTACGGCCGGGATGCTGCTCAAGAATGTTATAGATGTGTTGCACACTTGTAACGTCTCGTTCGCGAATACAATTCACACCCTCGTAAAGCCAGCCAATCGCAGGTCCGAGCGCTATGCCGTAGTAGCGAACCTTCCCATCGGCTTTTAATTTCTCGAGCGTTGTCCAGAGGGCATCGTCGTAGACCTGCTCCATCCGAATGTTGTGCAATTGAAGCAGATCGATGCGATCGGTTTTGAGTCGCTTCAATGCTGCGTCGGTTGCGCGCGCGATGGCTTCCGGCGAAAAATCCTGCGGAATTTCCCGTTGCCCGCGGCCGCGAGCCTCGCCGTGATGAACAAAATCGTACCCAACCTTGGTCGCGATCACGATTTCGTTTCGCTGTTTTGGGAACGCCTTGGCGATCAACTCTTCACTCAACCCGTTTCCGTACGTATCAGCTGCATCAAACAAGGTAATCCCGAGGTCGAATGCCTTATGCATCAGCGCTATTGCTTCGCCTTCGGTAAAATTTCCCCACCAGCCAGTGGAAATTGTCCACAAACCGAAGCCAACTTCGCTAACCGTGAGCTCGGTGTTCGTGTAGGTACGAAAACGCATGGGCGATTACCAAATTAGGAGGTAATCGCCCATGCTCAACTTGCAAACGACATTATTCGATCGGCTCGATCCTGGTTTGAATTTCAGAATGCGGGGCAAGGAGGCACGTTTGCGCAACCCGGGTCTGGCTTGTCTTCTCGTCTCGGAGCACCGTGCGGAACGATCTGGACGGCCACGTCTTTGGCTTCCGTCGCTCCTTCGTTTCGCACGTTGTGTATGTCTCCGCAGCCAAGATCCGTGAAGCTCTCGCCTGCGCTGTAGGTTTCGAACGTGCAGTCGTCCTTGTACACCGTCAGCGTTCCTTCCACAACTGTGATCAGGCTGGGACCAGGATGCGAATGCCACCCGGTTTGACCACCGGGCTGGAAGGTGTGTTGAGTGATGTAGAGGTCCGAGTCGCCTCGTATCCGTGTGTTGAGAAGCCAGTCCGGCAGGTTGCTTCTGCACATCAGGTTAAGCGAACCAGATGGGAAGTTGCCCGCGGACACGGGGCCGAGAAGATTTTCGCTGAGCACTCCGCATCCCGGCGTCGCATGCGCCGGTGCGGGTGTAAACGTTACGAGGGCGACAAGCGCCGGTGCAATGAGCAGTGGCAGGAATCGTATTTTGTTGAAGTGAGCTAGTGGATTCATTTGTGGGTCCTTTCTTTTGTTGATGATTGCTTTCGGAAATTGCGTCATCGGAGTGGCTGGAAGTATTGCTTCGCCATGTAGTCGGCGACTTTCCTGCCGAGGATCGCGCCCTGTATGTCGGCAGTCCGGAAGTGCAGCCCTGCCCAGATTCGGGCTTCGATGATTTCCCTGAGCACCAGCGAGAAGCGGTTGAAGTGGCGCACTTCGCCGGGGAAGCGGGCGCTTGTCACGTCGAAAGCGGTCCTGTCGCCGAAGAACATCTTAAACACCTCCAAATACGCGCCGTCGAGACCGAGATGTCCCGATGGGTGCTCCGGGTACGGCGCTGTGAGTAGGGCCACCCACGTGGGGTCGGGCTCCGTCTCCGAGTTGCCGTCCTCGTCCGCGCGTTGGATCGCAGTCCACGGTCGCCAAAAATCCCAGTAGTATTTGTCGTTCCAGGTATTGATCGACGAATCGGCGCCGCTGAGGTTCAGCATCGCAAAGAGTAGGGCGCTGTCGCCAAAGCCGATGGCGTTCTGATCGATCAGGTTTCGGGCGACTTCATTCCATGCCCGCACGGGCCCGCCGGCGCTCTGCCAGAAGAGCGCGATGTGTGTCTGCTCGGGTGTGCGCGTCTGGCTGTTCACCGAACCCAACGCCTTCACCTCGTTGAAGTCCTCTGCGTATGCGGTGCTCGTGAGTGCGTTCGGGCCATCGGTGCGAAACTGCGAAGAACTCTGCATCAAAAATGGCCGCACGTTCGCCACCCACGCGGTTGGATCGAGAATTGGATTGCCATTCGGATCCAGCAGCGGCTGCCAGTGCCCGGGTTCGGGGTTTGGCACCCACGGTGACGGTCCAAAGCGTCCATCATCGTGCCGTGCGACGATCATTACATCGGCTGCGGCATTGCCCGCCGCGATTCCCTCTGTTTTCGCCTCACCGTCTGGTATCCCATTGAGCGAATTGACGTATTCCGTGTACAGCATCGCTAACAAGGTATCCCTATTAGGGAACTGGATGTCCGGGGGCACAGTCGAGACGATGTCGGAGAGAACGCGCCACGCTGCGGTCGCGACCGCAGCCTCCTTGGAGGCCGTCGCGGGGAAGTGCGTCGTGAGAAGATATGGCTGATGCCTTGGTTCAATCGCGTTGACCGCGTCGTAAACGGCGCCTTGGGTCATCGCCATATTGATCTGCTGAGCTGGAGGCGCTCCGCCCGCGAGGGGAGGAAACGCGAGGAGGGTGCCCATCGCGATCTCGTTCCAATGCGTGATCTCGTTGCCCACCGCGGGCACCGGTCCCGCAAGCGCTAACAGTGCTGGTGCGACAAAAACTATTAGAAGTTTCATTGTTTTGGAGGGACGCGGTGGATTCATTGTTGTTCCTTTCTTTCCTGGTTTCGTGCTTTCGTGTTCCACTGCGAGAAAACGCAAAAGAACGAGTAAAGTGCCCATCTGAGTTGAGCTTTTTCGGACTTTTCCGACGTGCACAAGCTTTTCGTGCTTGATAGGCTTTGAACAAGCTTATGGACGCCCATTCGGTCTCTCAGCAGAGAGTGTCCGAGCTCTTAGTACAATGGAGCCGCGGCGATAATGCGGCACTCGCAGAGTTGACGCCGCTAGTTTACGAGGAATTGCGGCAGGTGGCGCATCATTATTTGAGCGGACAACGCCGCGACCATACGCTGCAAACGACGGCGCTGGTGAACGAGGCTTATCTGCGCCTGGCGGATCAAACCAATCCACGCTGGCAGAACCGCGCGCACTTCTTCGCTGTGGCCGCCCGGGCAATGCGCCAAATCCTGGTCAGCTATGCAAGAACCCAGCAGGCGCAAAGACGCGGTGGCGGAGCGCACAAGGTGGATCTCGAGGAAGCAGTGCTCGTCTCACCAGAACAATCGAAGGAAATTGTCGATCTGCACGAAGCGCTGGAACAATTGTCGGCACTCGATTCAAGGAAGGCTCAAATTGTCGAGCTGAAGTATTTTGGGGGCCTCAACTATGATGAGATTGCTGAGGTGCTCAAAATTTCACGGACCACCGTGAGGCGTGACTGGGAATTTGCCAAGGTGTGGCTGTATACAGCATTGCGGAGCGACACGTAAAGAAGTTACACTACCGAGTGCCCTCAAGGGGCGCATATGACGCCGGCGCGGTTTCAAACGATTGAGCAAATCTATCGCGAGGCACTGGAGCAACAGCCGGATCAGATTGCCGCATTCCTGGACAGAGTCTGTAAAGGCGATGCAATTCTGCGCCACAAAATTGAAGCACTTCTGAGCTCACAGCAGCAAGCAGACGCTTTCATCGAAGACTCAGCTGTTGGTCTGGCCGCAAGGATCATCCAAAATGCCGACCCTGATTCGCTCGTTGGTCAGACGATCGGTCACTACAAAATTTCTGAATCGATCGGTACCGGTGGGATGGGAGAGGTCTACCTGGCAACCGACATTGTCGCTGGCAGAAAAGCCGCGCTCAAACTTCTGCCCTTGCGCTTTACCGGTGACGCCGAGCGCCTGAACCGGTTTGAACGAGAAGCGCGCGCAGTGGTGGGGCTCAATCACCCAAACGTCGTGACCGTTTACGAAATCGGGGAGAGCAAGTCGATCCATTACATCGCGAGCGAGCTGATTGAGGGCGAAACAGTGCGCGATCGACTGACGCGCGGAGCGATGCAGTTGAATGATGCAGTTGACGTTGCCATCCAGGTAGCAAGTGCGCTCGCTGCGGCGCACCAGGCCGAAATTGTCCATCGCGACATCAAACCGGAGAACATCATGCTTCGGCCGGATGGCTACGCAAAAGTGCTCGATTTCGGGATCGCAAAACTCGCAGAGCAGGAGCTGCCAACATCGACGCCGCGCGACGAAGCGCTCTTGCTCGTTGAGACAAATCTCGGCTCGGTCCTCGGAACAGTTCGTTATATGTCGCCTGAACAAGCGCGCGGCGGCAACGTTGATAAGACCACGGATATCTGGAGTCTGGGCGTGGTCCTGTACGAAATGGTAACCGGACATGCACCATTCACGGGCGACACATCACAAAAGGTGATGTCTGCCATTCTTGAAGAAGAACCGTCACTGCTCACTCGGTACGCGGCGCACGCGCCCGGTGAGCTTCAGCAGATCATCAGCAAAGCATTGCGCAAAGATCGCGAACAACGGTATCACAACGCTCACGAGTTCCTCGAGGCGCTCAAAAGTCTCCGTCACAAACTGGAAGTGGAGTCTGAGTTGCACCCGGTCGCTGCGACTCTCTCGTGGCGGCATTGGACACGATCGCCCGCCGCTCTTGCGCTCGGACTAATGGTAACGGTCATCGCGGTGGTGGTTCCGTTCTACCAGCATCGGAATCTGACAACGAGCAGTTTACCGCCCGAGAAAAGTATCGCTGTGCTGCCATTCGTTGATCTTAGCGAGAGGAAGGATCAAGAGTACTTCTGCGACGGCATGAGCGAGGAGATCATTAACGCTCTGGCTAAGGTTGAGGGGTTGCGTGTTGTTTCCCGTACCTCGTCATTTTCATTCAAAGGGAAAAGGGAGCACGTCGATCAGATCGGGAAAAAGCTCAACGTCGAAGACGTGGTTGAAGGAAGTTTACGGCGCGATGGTAACCGCGTTCGTGTTACCGCCCAATTGATCAACGCGCGCAGCGGTTTCCATCTCTGGACGGAAACCTACGACCGCGAGTTGGCAGGAGTCTTTGCTCTACAGGATGAAATCGCTCGTGCGATCGTTGACGCGCTTAAGATCAAGCTCGCCGTTGCGCTTCCCGCCCATGAACAACGTAACACAGAGGCATACGATCTTTATCTGCAAGGCCTCTATTTTTCCAACAAGAGCAGTGAAGAGGATTTGCGGAGAGCGCTCAGTTTCTTTCAGCGGGCGGTAGAAAAAGATCCTGCGTTTTCCCGTGCCTGGACTGGCATCGCGAAAGTTTGGTACTTTTTATCAGACGTTTATGTAAAGCCACTTGAAGCCTATCCACTATCAAGGGAGGCGGCATTAAAGGCTCTAGCGCTCGACGAGAAAGATGCCGAGGCACATTGTTATCTGGGGGAAGCGAAACGTGTCCTCGACTGGGACCTCGCCGGCGCAGATGCGGAACTGAAGCGCGCTCTCCAGCTCGATCCTAACTCAGCACCTGCTCACTTCTTCTCAGGATTGCACCCGCTCTTCCGCGGTGAACTAAAAGACGGTCTTCAACTAATCATGGATGCTCAGAAATTAGATCCGGTGTCGCCTATCACGAGCTATGTTGCCACGGCCGCCTATCTTGCTAATAACCGCGTTGATGACGCCGTTGTCGAAGGCCAGCGGACACTCCAGCTCGATCCGAATTACTTTTATCTGGATTCGATTCTGGCCGCCGCCTATCGCGAGAAGGGCAATTTCCCTGAAGCGATTGCGCTTTACACCAAGGCCGAGGAGGCAACGCATTTGCCAAGCAGCGGCCTCGCCATCACCTACACACGTATGGGCCGCGAGATCGAGGCGCAACATATTCTTGCTCAGCTTTTACAAGCAAGACAGAAACGCTACATCTCAGCACCTTTGATCGCGGCGGTTGCGGTCGCGCTTGGCGACAAAGAAGGAGCTTTTCGCGAACTCGAGCGCGCGTACGCGGAGCACTCGGGAATCCTACAGTGGATCGCGTTCCTCCCTGAGTTTCGTTCGCTTCATTCCGACGCTCGCTTCCCGGATCTTGTACGGCGAATCGGCGCTTCGCAGGACACAATTTTGGCGATCACTGAAACAACTCTGTCAGAGAGCGCCGATCCGAACGCGCAGGGTCATTTGACACTGAAAGTTGGAGTAAAGCCGCGACCCGGCACGCAAAACGGACATGTTGTCAGAATCAAAGTCGATTTCTTTGACCTAACGAAAGATAATAGACTGACGCTAACGAATGCCAAGGTCAGCTACGATTGGATTAGCTCTGACCGTGACTGGACGGACCCGACTCCGAAGTTTCTTGCGGCGACTTACGTGCGTCCCAAGAGCAAATCGCCTTCACCTGATAAACGACGATTTGGTGGATTCGTAGTGTGTGTGTATTTCGACGGTCAATTACAGGATTCGCGAGCGAGTCCATCCGAACTGCTGACGCTTAATCCGGCCCAGAATTAGGCCGGCTCCGCCGGAATGCAACCCACGGCTTCTAACGACATCTACAAGTACTTCAAGCATGTTAGAAGCTACAGCGGCGTCTGTCTCGCGCTCATCGCGATGGCTCTTTGTCCTGTTATTCCGGCGCAGGCACAAGAGCCTACGCTCACATCCCGGACAGGTCAGCCGGGGATAACAATCGAGGAGGTCATTGTGACGGGCTCGAACATCCCGACGGCGGAAGAAGTCGGCCCACAACCCGTCGATACCTATCGCAAAGTCGACATCGAACGGCTCGGCGTGCGCAGTGCCACTGACTTTGTTCAGAAGTTGCCCGTGGCTACTGGACCGTCGATCAATGAAAACTTAAACACCATCGGCGGTGGCCAAACGGAAATCGACCTGCGCGGTCTTGCTTCCAAAGAAACCCTCGTGCTACAGGACGCACGTCGTCTCGCGCCTAACGGTCTTGCCAGCTATGATGTCGCATTGAATTCTTTTTTCGGTGGTACACTCGACCTCAACGTATTTCCCCTTGGGCTCATTGATCATATCGACATATTGAAGGACGGCGCTTCCGCCATTTACGGCAGTGACGCGGTCGGTGGTGTGGTTAACGTTTGGCTGATTCACAGGTTTCGCGGCCTCGAAATTTACGCCAGCTACGGCAACACCAATCTCGGCGCCTCGAACGATCAAGGCGAAGAGCGGGCATACCTCCTCGCCGGCACCGGTGACGACAAGACAGACATTGTTGTTTACGCTGAGGTATACAATCGCGCGGCCATCTACAGCCGCGACCGCGACATTTCGTCCAACGCTGACTTTACCAGTTTTGGTGGTCCTGATGGGCGATCGGAGGACTTTGCCGGACGTGTCGGAGACTTTGTTTACCAGCCGAGCCTTAACCGCGGTGCGGGGTCACCCATGCGGCATGCATTTCCAGATGTAGCCAACGACCCGCAATACAAGCTGCTCTCCAGTCTTCCGCGAGCGCAACAGCTCTTTAACTACGCCGCTCTTACACCAGCAATGCCCCCGGTAGATCGTGAATATCTCTACGGCTCGCTCGACACTAAAATTTGCGGCCAATACCTGGAGTTGTTTGGTGATTTCAAGTACGTGCGCGGTTTCTGGGATGGCGCTCTGGCGCCGGAACCATTTGCGGAGGTATTCACAGATGCCGATCATCCCGATGGGATAGGTCCCGTAGGCATTAGCGTGCCGATTCAAAATCCGTTCAACCCCTTCACCGTGGCGGATTACACTTCGCGGGGAGGAAGTGATGTGCCTGTCGGAACGCCGCTCACGACCGGCGTGCGTTACACTGCTTTGGAAGCGGGGCCGCATACCAACAAGATTACGACGCATAACTACGAGTTCACCGGCGGCCTCAACGGTAATTTGGCGGAGTTCGGCGATTACTTTAAGACTTGGAACTGGGAAACCGGGTTCCGCTATAATGAAGACGAACGTATCCAGCGTCAAGGCGGGATCGTGGATAACAGTGCGTTGCGGGCGGCGTTACTCGACACGGATCCAGCAACCGCCTTTAATCCATTCGGCCTTAATCAGAACTCGCCCGCGGTAATTAATAGGATTCTTGTCACGACCCAAAGCCACGGCACCTCCTCGCTGATGCTCGAAGACTTCAAGTTATACGGCGATCTCTGGAATCTCCAAGCGGGGCCCATTTCCTTTGCGATCGGCAGTGAGCACCGGAGCGAACACGCCACGGTTCAGCCTGACGCTCTAGCGGCTTCCGGCGATACGGCTAGCCCAGATCCAGCTAACTTTCTCCCAACCAAGGGGAGCCGTGATGTCTGGTCCATCTACTGGGAAGTTCGTGTCCCTGTGACGAGTCCCACCTGGCACTGCTTGGGTCTTTATGGCCTGGAGTTAGGTTACCAGGAAAGGTATGATAACTACAGCGACTTCGGTTCTACGGAAAAGCCTAAGGCCTTCTTTCGGTGGCAGCCAATCGATTCGTCGCTGACGTTGCGCGGGACTTATAACGAAGCCTTCCACGCTCCGGCCATTTACGAATTATATACTTCGCCATTTCATGACACCACGCTTGTGGATGATCCAGCTACAGTGCTTCCCGGCGATCCGCTTGGGAGACCGCCGGGTACCTCGCTGACCGCGCCGGGCACTAGGATTAAAGAAAAACTTGGCGGCAATTTGAACCTGGGGCCGGAGACGGCGTATGAATGGACTTACGGCGCCGTTCTTACGCTTGGGAAATGGTGGAATCCACTACAAGGCTTGACGATACAGGCGGATTTCTACCACATCGATCTGCGCAACGTCATCGTCGATCGCGACGCCAACACCATTCTGGCTAACAACTGGATCGGGAGGAGCGGAACCTTGCCTAACGGCATTCCCATCGGCGGTCCACTCTCAGACCTGATTCAGCGCGATCCGGTTACCGGAGCAGTCCTCAACGTAAATGCTGCCCTTCAGAACGTGAGCAGAATCATCACGGAAGGTCTCGACTACGAGGCTTCGTATCAACTGGATACCTCGATCTTTAGCCGCGGCAACTTCGGAACATTCACGTTCACCTTCAATGGCAACTACCTGGCTCGGTATGTGCGCCAGGCAAACCCGGAGTCACGCAAACTTGATTTTGACAACCGGTTCATAGGACCAAGGCTTGGCTCACTCCCGAGAAACCGCTGGTATGCCAGCGTGTTTTACGATCTCGGCGGACTCGATGCCGGCGCGACCGTCCACTACATTGGGCAGTATTGGGACGGTAGGGGTTTGACTCGCAAAATCCGTGAATGGACGACACTGGATCTGATCGTCAACTACACGTTTAATTTGCCTACTTCTCCGGCGCAAAACGAAGTCGCCGGATATGCCAGGGATGGTGGCAAGAACGCGGATACCAAAGACGGCAAGAGAAAGAACGTCATGCCGGTCCCTACCGCGGGGTACAATCCATGTGGCTGGCGCGCATGGCTCAATAACACCACAATTACTCTCGGCGTAAACAACGTCTTCGACTTCTCACCGCCGTTTGTCGCTGGCAATTTCGAAAACGGCTACGACCAGCGCACGGCCAACATCAGAGGGCGAACCTGGTTTGTGGCATTGACCAAACGGTTCTAAAGCTGCTGCCGGCTCCCGTTCAGGGCAGATGCCAGGCAGAGCTACAAAGGAAGCTTGTGTTTGTCGGGCAGTTTGTTAAACAACGCTAGGATTAGCACAAGGAGCTTATCATTAAGCCGCCATTCATCTGGTGTAACCGATGGAGTATACTGGGAATTCCTTTGCTTCTAGCCTCGATCTCATTTGGCCAGGACACTGTGTCCGCATCTCACGAGGCTGAGCGGCGTCTCACTACAATTGAGGAGGTTATCGTGACCGGCTCGAACATCCCGACGGCGGAAGAAGTCGGCCCGAACCCCGTGGATACGTATCGTCCGGCAGACATTGAAAAACTGGGCATCCGCAATGCTACCGACCTGACAAGTTTTCTGCCGCAAGAGGCTGGTGGAACCGTCAACCTGAACATCGCTAATGGTGGCGACGGTACTGTCCAATTCAACGTGCGCGGGTTGTTGGCCAAAGAAACCCTCGTACTCGTTGACGGAAAACGTGTCGCCTCAGGTTCATTGAACGCCGTCGGGTTCGGCGGAGGCGTGGACATTAACCTGATTCCGTTTCCGATGATTGATCACGTCGACATCTTGAAGGATGGCGCATCGGCGGTATATGGCTCCGACGCGGTCGCCGGCGTGGTCAATTTCTTTTTGATTCACAAGTTCCGTGGGCTGGAGATTGGAGGCAGCTACGGGAATACCAACCTTGGAGCATCCAACGACATGGGTGAGTGGGAGACATGGATTAAAGCCGGCACTGGAGATGACAAAACCAATGTCGTTGTCATCGCCGATTTCTGGGAACGTACTGGTGGGCTTTTTAGTCGCGACCGCGACCTTTCCAGTAACGCCTTTTACATCCCCTGGGGAGGAGGCGATCTTCGCAGTGGGACTTTCCCTGGTCACATTGGAGGCTTCACAGGCTTCCGGTTAAACCCGAAAATGTTTTTCGGCCCCGGCGGTCTTCCTCAGTTCGGGGTGAACACTCCTCTTCCGCACTCGGCACCAAACGCCGCCACCTCGCCATTTTACAAAAAACCCTATTTTCCTTTTTTTCCTTTATTCGGCATACCACCGGGGACGCCGGGCTTCATCAATCCCAATGCATATCCGGGTGCCCCAGGTGTTGTCGGCCCCCATGCATTGTTCCACTTTCCACAGTTCGGGACCGATTACAAAGGCGGCGGCGACTACTTTTTCTTGAACTTCGCAGCTTTCACGCCAGCGCTTCCAAACGCAGATCGCCAAGCCTTCTATGGTTCGTTCAGCCGCGATTTGTGTGACAAATACCTGACGGTATTTGCCGACTTAAAATATGTCCGCTCATTTTTCGATGCGTCGACGGCCCCGGTGCCGTTTATACCCGATCCATTTAAGACCCCAGGCACTGACTTATCCTTTAGTCCTTTTAATATCAGTGTTCCAATCTCGAATCCGTTTAATCCCTTCACAGTCGCGGATGCGACGATTCCAAATTTCTTTCCTGACGGCCAAGGGCTCCCGGTGACGACGGGAGTTGGATTCCGCGGTACTAACGACACCGGTCCGAGACACGAGAAGTTCACCTATGACGACGCGCTTTTCGACGTCGGGCTGCGTGGTGAGATGGGAGAATTTGGTAATTACTTCAAGAGTTGGAACTGGGAGCTGGGCTTCCGTTATTCTCGAAATGAGGGGCAGGATTTGTCAGTCGGCGAACTCAGCGCGCCCGGGTTACGCGATGCGCTGTTGGATACAAACCCTGCGACCGCATTTGATCCATTCCTTAATTTCAACGGCCACAACACCGCTGCCGCACGGTCCAGAGTTTACGTGACTCTGCATAACTCAGGCGAATACGAGTTACCCATCGTCTACGTCAGTTTCAATGGTGACTTGTTCAATCTCCCCGCCGGGCCTGTCTCTTTTGCTCTTGGCGCTGAGTACGACGCGCCGAGGTGGACCCGCGATCGCGACGCGCTCAACACAACATTTCAAAGCATCGGCTCGTCCGATGGGCAAAGCGCACGGGTGAATCGTGATGTTTGGTCAATTTACCAGGAAGTGCGGGTTCCCGTCACCAGTCCGAGTTGGAACTTCCCGGGATTCTACAGCTTCGAGGTGGACTTTGCCGAGCGCGAGGAATGGTACAGCCAGAATACCTCTGCAGTTCCAGCTTCTGGAGCCTTCCCATTTCAGCCGGCGACGCACAGCCAGTATAACGCGCAGAAGCCGAAAGTTTCCGTTCGGTGGCAGCCGCTCGATCCAAAATATACCGGCGCCCTTACCTTGCGTGGCAGCTACACCGAAGCGTTTCATGCGCCGCACTTGTCTGAGATTTCGCCCGCTTCGTCAGAGGGCTCCCCATCGTTCCCCACAACGGGGCAGCTACGCACCATAGGAAATCCCAACCTACAACCGGAAGTCGCCTATGAATGGTCTTACGGGGTTGTTTACAATCCGCAGTGGATCAAAGGCCTGACGCTCAGCGCGGATTGGTGGCATATCGACATGCGATCGATCGCGTCGCTCCTCGGCGACCGATTCATCGTCGACAATAATATTCCCGGCCTGGTTATTCGCGGTCCTCCTGAGGTTCCCGGGGAACCAGGCCCGATCATTTTGATCATTGATCCCAACGAAAATCTTACACGGGCGATTTTTGAAGGTCTCGATTACGAAGCGATCTATCTTCTGGATTCTGCGATTTTTGGGTACGGGGATTTTGGACGGCTAACGACGACGGTTAAGGGCACCTGGCTCTCCCGCGCTGAGTTTCAGATTGCGCCGGATACAAAACGGTTCGGTATTGCGGGCGAGTTTATCCCCCCGGGACTCACCCTGACCGGCTCGTTACCATGGATTCGCACCAACGTCAGTCTGTTCTACGACGGCCCACCTGACACGTGGATGCAGGGTTTGGATGTCGGCGCGGTAGTCCACTACACCGGCCAATACGAAGATGACAATGTCAGTCTCACAGGATCGCCGAAAGTAAATATGCCTAGAACTGGCGGACGGGGTGATAACGCTGCTCCTTTTCCTTTCCGCGCGCGCAAAGTGTCCGCGTGGACCACGCTGGATCTCATCCTAAACTACACGTTCCACCTGCCGGTAGCACCTCCAGCTCCCGTGCCTGGCTTTACAGAGGATGACGGAAAAAACGTGGAGATGATAGATGGTAAGGGGAAAAACGGGATGCCTGTCTCTACTGCCGAGTACAATCGTTGTGGATGGCATGGATGGTTGAATAACGCCACAATCACGCTTGGGATACAGAACGTGTTTGATTCGGATCCGCCGTTTGTGAACAGCGCGATCGAGAACGGCTACGATGAATCGCTCGCGACGATCAAAGGCCGGTTTTGGTACGTCCAGCTAAAGAAAAGATTCTAAAATCCGCGCTTCGATTCGGCCTTAAGCGTTCGACTTGCGCCTACGCCACGCTGTTGAACGTTTAATTCATGATGCACGAAGACAGCGCGCTATTGGTTGTCGCTCACGGCTCGACCGTGAATCCCGACTCCAGCGCGCCGACACTCGCGCATGTTGCAGAGATTCAGCGGCGAAACGTTTTCGCGCAAACGGAGTGCGCGTTTTGGAAGGACGAACCTAGTCTGCGTGACGCCCTTTTTCTGTTCGATCCGGAATCGATCCGTGAGGTATGCGTGGTACCGAACTTCATCAGTGAAGGCTATTTCACGCAGACAGTCGTTCCGCGCGAGCTTGAGTTGAACGGCCGCACGACAAAACGACCAAATGGACAAAACTGGAAATATTGTGAGCCTGTTGGAAATCATCCGGCGATGACGGAGTTGCTCCTCAAACGTGCGCGCGAGGTCGCCCCCGGTGTGGACCCTGCTGAGACCAGCCTGCTGATTGTCGCGCATGGCACCGATTTGAATGAAAACAGCGCCGTCGCCGCAAAACGGGAGGTAGAAAGGATCCGCGCGTTAGGAGAATTCGCGGACGTACTCAACGTTTACATGGAAGAACCGCCGCTGGTATCGGATTGGCGAGAATTGACGAAGGGTCGCAACGTCGTCGTGGTTCCGTTCTTTATCTCGGATGGGCTCCATAGTTACGAAGACATTCCGCGATTGATCGGGATCGTTGCAGCCGCGGGCGTTGATCGCGGTCAGCCGGCATCGGCGCCCCCGGCTACAGAGCGTGGCAAAATCTTTCGCCACAATCCATATCGCATCGATGGCCGCTCTGTATTCTATGCTCCGTCGGTGGGAACCGACCCGGGTTTTGCCGATATCATCATCGAGCAGGCGGGCATCACAAAAACTTAAAATCGCGCTCGCGCTTGGTTTCTTTTTGCGCAAGATTGCTCTCCCGCGAATGAAGGAAGCCACTTGCAAGAAGCTGCAGGAGATCGGGGCATTTGCGCTAGCTGGCAGCTGCACCCAAAAACAAATGAAGCAGGTGGTGGAAATGATTCGCGCGGCCCGCAATTATCGATGGGTCGCAGTTTACAAAATCGTCAGGGATGAATTTGTCATCCTCGCTGATACAGGCAACGAGCCACCGGCTTACCCACGTTTCCCAATCAAGCAGGGACTCTGCGGCGCTGCCCTGGAATCGGGCAACTCGATCATCGTAGGCGACGTGCACAAAGACGTGCGTTATTTGCCTGCGTTTCATACAACCCGGTCCGAAATTATTGTACCAATGCGTAACGAGCACAGTCGTATTCTTGGTATGCTGGACGCGGATAGTGACAAGTTGAATGCTTTCGGAGATGAGGATCGAGAATTTCTGGAACGCGCCGGCGGCCTGATCGCGCACTGTTTGCACTAGGCTGGCGCGCTCCAATCGTCGCGCTCCCCCGATGTCAGGCTCCCTCGAGCGCAACGTAGAAGCAATGCTGGCCGCTCCTTTTTGTTTCGGCCAAATCGCGGTTCAAAAAACCAGCAAGGGTTTTGAGCTATGTCATCGGGATGACCAGACACACGATCAACTGGAAACGTTCAGAGATGCAAGAGTTGCGATCGAAATCGCAAGATATGACGACGACGGAAACTATCGTTCACTTAAAACCGCGCCAAACCTGCGACATGGTTGGCGGATAGAGCTTGCGTCTGTCGAAGAATTGAAACGTGCTCTCGACAATTTTTATCCAGGAAGACTGGCAGTCTTCGCGGCCTGGCAGCGTGGCCAGCTGCACACCACGCCGCTCCGCGAAACGTTGGATCGGCAATCCGGGATGTATCGTATCGCTGCAAAAATTTCGGATGCACAGATTGATCACGTTGTGGCGGATTTTTGCCGATCTGATGGCGGGTGTCTGCGGACAATCCTGTGGAAACGCGACCAGTCCGGCGCGATCGCGTCAATAAAGCTGCCAAAAGAGAAGTTTGACCCAACCCGGGACCAGTTCCAGGCGGCGACAGCAGCGCAGTCATTGGCTTGTGTTAAAGCTACACCGGACAACGCCAACCGGTCCGGGATCCCGCTGCTCTGCCAGGAACCGTGCAATCTTTTGGTGGCGGCATGCCGGAACGTGGTTAAGGCCGGATGATCATTCGCGCGCGGACGGTCGTGACAATGGCTGGAGCGCCCATTGAGAACGGCGCAGTCGCGGTTTCCGGTGGTCGAATCATCGATGTTGGACCCTTTCCGGAAATCTCCGCCGCCCATTCGGGAGAGGAGGTCATCGATCTTGGCGAGCAAGCGCTGTTGCCGGGTTTGATTAATGCGCATTGCCATCTCGACTACACTTGCCTGCGCGGGAAAATTTCCGCCCAGACATCGTTCACGAATTGGATTCATGCCATCAACCAAGAGAAATCGAAACTGTCGCCACGAGATTATATCGCGTCGATCAACGAAGGGTTCGCAGAGGCGAAGCAATTCGGCACGACAACCATCGCTAACCTGACCGCGTTTCCGGAATTGATTCGGCAGATTTCGAATGCGCCATTACGCACATGGTGGTTCGCGGAATTAATTGATGTTCGGTCACCCGATCGCGCCAATGAACTTGTCGAGTCTGCGATCGAATCACTGAAGTCTGCGCCAAATCATGGATTAGCGCCCCATGCGCCGTTCACGGCGTCGAAACATT
>JBKPMH010000053.1:0-3197 GCA_046732035.1 Verrucomicrobiota bacterium | reverse complement strand
AGCAAAAAAGTCTGCTGTGTCAGGTCGGCGGCATCGGACGGGTCGCGTGTTAGTGATAAGCCGAAGCGATAAAGCGGCATATAAAAATGCTCGACCAGTTGTTCGAAATCCAAAACGGGCACACTTCAATTTCGCAAATCGGAGCAGTTACACTTGTATCTGATTTATCGTACGAGAATCCGCGTCTGTGAGCGAAGTATTGATGCGAGAGAGAAAACACCACTTCGAATAGTATGAGGCACAAAAGGCCAGATTATTCCAGCCTGGTTAACGCTTTCTGCGAAAGGCTGACCACTTATCAACAGCGACAACGTTTTAACGCTACAACGCTTCAACGGCCGACCCAACATTCCAGCCTGCCGGGTGCGAACGAATTCGTTAGGCTCCCTGTCGTTCGGATTTGCTGCTTCAGTGGTTTCCACGGAAATTTATTTTGTCCGGAAACACTTCCTTCATTCGTCGTATCATTGAAACCGAGCAGTGATTGGTCAAACAACAAAGCATGAGAAAGATCAGGATCATCGAACACATGTCGCTGGACGGCGTAATCCAGTCGCCCGGCGGGCGGAACGAAGACGGCGACGACTACCCGTATGGCGGATGGGCGGCACCATATCGAAGCGCCGCCGGGAGCGAGGCCGTCGCCGAGGCACAGGGCGGCAGCTTCGACCTACTGCTTGGCCGTCGCACCTACGATATCTTCGCCCGCTATTGGCCGAACGCCGAAAAGAGTCCCATAGCGGACGGTCTGAACGCCGCGAGGAAATACGTCGCCACCCACACGCCGGCCAGCCTCTCATGGGGCCCCGTAGAGGACTTGGGCGCGGACATCCTACAGGGTGTTCGCGGCGTCAAGTCCAAGGACGGCCCTGACCTGATCGTTTGGGGAAGTTCGACGCTTACGCCTGTGCTGCTCGATCGGGGATTGGTCGACGAGGTTGTGCTGCTCGTTTACCCGGTCTTGCTGGGCCGCGGCAAACGCTTCTTTTCAGACAGTGTCGACCCGCGCGAACTCGCTCTCGTCAGTACGAAGGCCATCTCGTCGGGCGTGCTCATAAACGTTTATCAACACGTTGGATCGCTGCGAACCGAATGAACTTGATGCCGCTTAACCATGCGCTGCAGCGAACCCGGCCATCGCGTCCCTGTTGCAACCCATGAGTAAGCTAAGAGTTGAGAATTTTTCTATTTCCCTGGATGGGTTTGGAGCCGGCCCAGAGCAAAGCCTGGACAATCCTCTCGGCAAAGGCGGCGAAGAGTTACATGAGTGGATTATTCCTACCGCAACCTTTCAGCGGATGTGCGGAAACGAAGGTGGCACGACCGGCATAGACAACGACTTTGCAGTTCGTGGATTCGAAAACATCGGCGCCTGGATAATGGGGCGCAACATGTTCGGTCCTATTCGCGGCCCGTGGCCGGATGACAACTGGAAAGGCTGGTGGGGCGATAATCCGCCGTACCACACCTCCGTGTTTGTGCTTTCGCACCATGAGCGTAAACCCGTTGAAATGGAAGGCGGCACGATATTTCATTTCGTGACTGATAGGATCGGCTCTGCTTTGGCTCGTGCAACTAAAGCTGCAAATGGTAAGGATGTTCGCCTTGGAGGAGGGGTCGCAGCCATTCGGCAATTCCTGCAGGCGACGTTGATAGACGAGCTGCATATTGCGATTGCACCGATGCTCCTCGGGTCCGGAGAGCATCTATTTCATGGGCTTGATCTGCTAGCGCTCGGCTACCGGTGCAAAAAACATGTGGCATCGGAAAATGCCACACACATCGTACTCGGTAAATCGTAACCGTGCCGCCGTTGACGCCAAACAATGCGTTGCAGGTGACGGTTGGCCCGCTAAACGCGCCAGACGCACCTGAACTGCGGCGTTAGACCGCAGTTTTGAAAACCGACCTTTCGGTATGTTTAGATTTATCGCTTTTCTTCGAGCGATAAACGTTGGCGGGGGCCGCACCGTCAAAATGCAGTCTTTGCGTCGGGTTTTCGAGTCGCTTGGGTTCTCCGGGGTCACCACGTTCATTGCCAGCGGAAACGTTGTGTTTGAGGCCACAACGAAAAACGCGAAGACGCTTGAAAGAAAAATTGAAAGAGCGCTGAAAGCAGCCTTGAGCTATGAAGTGCTCACATTTGTTAGGCGAGAAGACGAATTAGCCAGAATAGTTAATTACCGGCCGTTTCCACAATTGAAGTTTGATGAGACCTGGCAGAGCAACGTCATCTTCCCGGCGGATGATTTGACCGGGAAGTTGAAGCAAAACGTGGAGGCATTGCGGACGAAGACGGATGTGTTCGAGGTTCACGGACGTGAGATCTACTGGCAGCGCCGGAGGAAGCAGAACACGGCGCTGTTTTCCACCGTTCCCCTTGAGAAAATTCTCGGGGCTGCGTTCACCGTACGCGCGACGAACACAATCAAGAGGATCGTCCTGAAGTACTGTTCATCGAAGCTTTGCTAACGAATCATGCATGCAGCGCCGTGCGATGGCGCTCTGCTGCGGGTTAGCGCAGCGGTCAGCCCGGCAAAACCCAGGTTTCCGACTCGATTACAGCGGTTTCTTCGGTTGAAGTAAATGCTAGGGACGCAGATCAGCGAGCTTTCCCGCTTTTCAAAAGTAGAAACACCCGATGCCGCTGGCGGAATTGAGCGTTTCTCGTTTTGTCGAATGAGTTATAGGCGCCCCGCACGTTTTGCCCTCACTGACTCGAAGACTGGCACAGGACGACGGACTAAAATTCGATGGAAAGTGCGAAACCCGTCAAGACAATTGGAGTTTAATCCGTGAATTACGGGAATTAGTAGGGCACGGAGGGCTTGTCTAACCTTGACACACGGGGAATCGCAAATGCGCGCTCTCGGCGCGACACCCTGTACCGCGCATCCCAAAGTCCTAAAAAACATTGCAAAGCAGCTCGAGGAGCACAACGTCATCTCCATTCACGAGCTGCAAATCGCGCGGCGCATGGGGATCGTCCCGATGAGCCCGGTCGGGCGGGCTGGGTTTAATGATGGACTTCTTTTCCCGGCGGAACTCTCCACCATTGGACCTGCATCGCCGCCTGCTAGTTCAGAAGCGACGCTCGCTCCAGTCGAGCCGAAGAGACGAGAAAAACGAAAGATCCACGCAATTGCACTGCTGGTCGATTTTTCCGACAACGAGGGAATGCGGCCGGCTAACGATTT
>JBKPMH010000052.1:0-15428 GCA_046732035.1 Verrucomicrobiota bacterium | reverse complement strand
ACAACGCGGAGCATTTCCGTTTGTTTTGCAAAAACTTCACTGGCAACGCGAATTCAAAAAAACTCGGATTTTACGCTAAGACTTCGGCCTAGTTTGGCAGCAGACGTTTGCCAGGCTTCAGGGAAGATCGGTTCCTTCCGTTAGGATTTGGGAAAATGCCAAGGGATCACCGTCGCAACCTGACCCGCGCTTCGGGTCAGGACGATCAGCGAAGAGGTGTAAAACTGCGTGCTTTTACAGCTGGGGCATCTGCCCGCTGCTTCCGATAAAAATCGACCGACCAATAACTGCAGTCTGCGACGAGAGCAAAAAGTCTTCTCTGCGCAGTATGCCCGCAGAAAGTGCGACCCTAACGGGATTCGAACCCGTGTTACCGCCGTGAAAGGGCGGTGTCCTGGGCCTCTAGACGATAGGGTCATTCCGCAGGCGGAGGACCGCCAATATCAGAACTGTCGTTCCCTTGCGCAAGGCAAATCGCGACTCCGATCGTCTTGAATCATTTCGCTACTTTTGGAACTCGACTGCTTAAAGCAGTCGAGTTCTTCTGCGTCCTTGTTGGCTTTCTTCGCGCCTCTAGTTTTGTTGAGATTGAAGTTCGTGAATTAATGCCGCAGTGCGTGCGGTTGCGCCTTGATGCTCTGTCAGAACTTCGCGCGCGCTTTCGACGAGTCGTTTACGCGCGTCGTTATCCCGCAACAGCTCGACGATTGTCCGTTCAAGCGAATTCATATCGGAAACCTGGATGGCGCCCTGCTTCAATACCAGCGACTTCGCCAATCTCGCGAAATTTTCCATGTGCGGACCAAACACCACTGGTTTACCGGCAATAATCGGCTCAACGGGATTTTGTCCGCCGTGCGCGGTCAGGCTTTTGCCGATGAATACGATGGTGGCGATACCATACCAGCGATGAAGATCCCCGGTTGTATCGAGAACAATACAGTCCGCTTTCGATTCCTGACCGAGCCCCACCTTGCTTGCGAGCGACACGCGTAGAGCCAGAGAATCGAATTGACCACGTATCTCGGCGAGACGTTCCACGTGACGAGGCGCAATAAATAATCGCAACGTTGGAAATTCCTGGCGCAAGCGCACGAAAATCTTGGCAAGAATTTCCTCTTCACCGCGATGCGTGCTGCCGCCGAATAACACGGGGATTTCTCGGCCGGACTGATCGAAGCTGGTTTGCTGCGTGTCTTTTTGCGTTTGTAAAGCTTGGTCATCTCGATCTGGATCGTACTTGATGCTTCCAACCGATTGAATCCGGTTGCGCGCGACTCCGATCGCTACCCAGCGTTCGACATCATCCAGCTCCTGGGCACAAACGAGATCAAGCAGGCGAAACGATGGCGCTACAAAAAATCGAAACCTTTGAAACCTTCTCTCGGATCGCGGCGATAACCGCGCATTTGCCAATGCAATCGGTATTCGGCGCTGGTGTGCGAGTGCGACAAGGTTTGGCCAGACTTCAGCTTCGACCAGCACGATGCGAGTCGGCCTGATCACCGAAAAAGCACATCGCATAATCGGCCAGTAATCGAGTGGTGTGTATAAAACTTCGATCCAGCGCGGCGCGTTCTTCCGTGCCAGAGCGAAACCCGTCGTGGTGGTCGTGGTCAGAACGCAGCACAATTCTGGTTCGAGAGCGCGCAAGGCATGGGCCAGTTTCAATGCCACGTTTACTTCCCCCACACTCACCGCGTGAAGCCATGTCGATTTTCGGCTTGAAAGCGTGACGCGTAGTTCGTTGTCGTAAATGCCGAGGCGTTGTCCGAACTTTTCGCGGTAACCACCGCGGCGAACCATTTTCACCAAATAGCTCGGCAGGAAGAACAACAGCCCGATTGGCCACAATAAATTATAAATGAAGCGAATCATTCAGCACCGAGATTGTTCGCGTCCTCGTGACTTACTGTCTGAGTTGCACGTTGCGAATTTTGATTCGGGACGGCGCAAAGAAACAAGACCTCAGTCGCGCCATAAGTCCTCTGACGAAGCAGCTGCCACAGCTTGGTTTCAGGAATCGTTTCTCCCGAGCGGTTCTCCAGGATGAAAATCCCGTTCGGATTCAGCAGTCGACACAATGCTTCGTTTGTCAGCAGGTTTGAAGCAAAACGCTCACCATCCTCAGTTTTTTGGTAAGGCGGATCTGCAAAGATGAGGTCAAACGTTCCAGCCGTGGAAGGCTGCCGAAGAAAATCGAAGACATCTTGTTGTCGAACTCGGCCCTTCAACTTTGTCTTGGTAAGATTGCTCTCGATGATGGCCGCCGATTGTCGCTCCGCCTCTACAAAAACGACAGAAGAAGCGCCGCGGCTGAGTGCCTCGATTCCGAGCGCACCGCTGCCCGCGAACAGATCCAGAATACGCGCTCCCACGACAACCTCGCCAAGACTGGAAAAAATAGCAGCTTTGACGCGATCCATCGTTGGTCGCACACCCTGCCTGGGAACTGCCAGCCGGATTCCGCCGGCGCTGCCGGCGATGACTCTCATGGCGACGCGGCGGGCGTTGGTGTCGTGATAGCCTCAGGCAGCGCTTGGTGCGGTGAAGCAGAAGTGGATGGCACGGCAGGAATCCCATTATCCGTTCCGCCAGGCTCAGGTGCTGTGGGCGCGGCTTCGTCGATCTGTTTCTTTTTCTTTTTGGCTCGCTCCTTTTTTCCACCGCCAAAGAAACTATGTATCATGCTGCTGATATCCCGCCCGACGAGCCTGTCCATCAAGTTTGTACTCGGCCGGTCAATGGTCCCACCAACCTGAAAGTCGATAGCGGAATAGCCCGGTTCGTTGATCGGTTGAAAATTCTGGCGAATCGCTTTGAAAAGCTGGCCGCGAATTTTGTCGTTGATAGCAAGCTGCGAATCAAGTTTCACCTTGCCATTAAATGCAACTGTTCCGGACGCGGTAAGACGAATATTCGGAGAACGGAGAATCAATTCATCGATTGTCACTAACCCGGGACGCACATGATATTTCGCCTCCGCCTGCTCGAGCTGGAGCTCTCGTAATTCTTCGATTTGAAGAAGCTCCCCCAATAGCACAAGCAAGCTGTATTGCTGGACTCGCCCGTCCCGGAGAGAAATTTCACCCTTTCCGACAAACGCCTCTGGGTCCGCTGTTTTACCCGAAGCTTGGAAATTTCCCTCCAATTTGCCGTGGACCATTCCCCTGGGGCCTCCAGCATTTGCAATAATCTCGTCGGCCAGCACGTCCCGAAACTTAACGCTGGTGGTAAATGGAGAGTCCTCCGCTTCCGGTTGCATCGCAAAATAACCGTTGATTTCACCTTTACCTGCGCGCGCGGCAATCTTGGATAGCTCCAGCACATCCGGCTCGTACCGCAGTGGCGACCGCAGGTCCTCTAGAAAAAAACGGTCCTGCAAGGAAATTCGCGCGACCTTGGTATTACCGTGAAGCGCCAGCGCGCTGCGAATGCTGGTGCGAAAGTCCACGCCATTAAAACTCGCAAGCAGTCTGCCGGAATGATCGAGAAAACTAAAATTCCCATTTTTGATACTGACGCGCCGCACCTCGGGAGGCACCGCGAGTCGCGCTTCCGGCACCGAAGATGGAGTGTTGACTATTGTCTGGACCGAGGGCGCGGGATTTGCTGGTGAAATCGCAACCACAGGCGGTCTCTGTGTTTGGGGCGCCTGAGCGGCTTGAGCAGATTGGCCTGGTATATGCGCCTCAGCCGCATGTGGAGCCGCACTCTTTGTTCCTCGTGATCTGGGTAGTTTCCATTTTCCTTCGGCGTCTTGCGGCCAAACTATATTTGGATCAACTAGTGCGACCTCCTGGATGACCAGTCGCCGTGAAAAAAGGGAAAGGAAACGAACGCGCAGTCGAAAGGTTTTTGCTTCCAGGAAGTGCCTTGGACCGACCGGCGAACTTTGCGCAATTGTAATGCCGCTTAGCTCCAGTCCACCCCAGGGTGTCACACTCATGCTGCGGATTCCAAGCGTGGTACCAAGGCGGCGGCTCAATTCCTGTTGAATTTTTGCGTGCGTACCCTGCGATTGCACATAAAGGTTCACACCGGTCAAAAGGATCGCGGCGAGCGCAACAACCACCCCTAGAGCAATCAACGAAAGCCTGCGCAATTTTTGCACCGTAGGACGTTACGCAGCCCGAGTTTGAAGAAAAGACCAAAGCCCACTGCTACTTTCCACTGTGACCAATACGACTGTCATCGTCAATCCAACGGCTGGCAGCCCTGAACACATTCAGAGCTGGCGTCAACGCGCCGAATCTCTGGCCGGCAACTGCGCCGTCCTTGTCACCTCGCATTCTGGAGAAGCGGAAATACTCGCCCGGCGCGCAGTCGAGGAGGGATTTACGCGCATTATCGCGGCTGGCGGCGACGGAACGGTCAGCCAGGTGGCCAACGGACTTGTCGGCAGCAATGCCGTATTGGGCGTGCTCCCAATGGGAAGCGTCAACGTTTTCGCGATGGAGCTGGGATTGCCGATCAATAATCTCCAGCGCTGCTGGGAGGTCATTGAAGACGCAACCGTTCGCCTGGTCGATGTGCCGAGCGCGAATGGGAAATATTTCGTGCAGCTCGCCGGCGTCGGATTGGACGCGCAGGTTGTAAAAGAGACCAGCCTGGCGTTCAAACGCAGTTTTGGTCCGCTAAGTTATCTGATTTCCGCTGCGCAGATCGCCGCACGGCAACCGCCCAAACTCTTCATCGACTCGAAGCATACTTCTCTTCAAGAAGGCTCCTTTGTTCTTGTGGGAAACGGGCGCCTTTATGGAGGACCCTTTCCATTTTTTAAACACGCTCTTATCGACGACGGTTTGTTCGATGTCGTCGTCTTTAAGCGACTGGGTTACCTCGAAATCGTTAAATACCTCCAGGACGTTGTGTTCAGCTCCGATATTAACGTTCCAGAAATTGAATATTTTCAGACGCGACAGCTGCGGATAACCAGCGAACAGGACGTTCCGGTGGAGCTTGATGGCGAACTGGCGGGCAGTTGCCCGGTTGATTTTCGAATTCGAAAGAAAGCCCTGCGCGTCTTCGCTCCTCGGTCTGGCATGATCGCTCGGTAGTTTTCCAAGCAAATTCGAATGATCTTTGCTCGATGACTGAAAGTGATCAATGGATTCGCGAAAAAGCGGCTGCTTCGATTAACCCGGCGCAAGTCGAGACGGTGCTGATTCAGCTCAGGGACCATTGGCCGGAGACTGCGCAGCCACTTCGTGAACTGGTCGAACAGTTTCCGTTGGGCGAAGCGGCTTTGCTTCATCTTCTCGCTATCTCTGGCGTTTGCGCGGCGCGCCTCACACACGAGCCGGACAGCCTGCTTTGGCTTTGTCAGCCACAAATCTGTTCGGCCCCTCGTTCGTATGGTGAGATGCTGGGCTATCTGCAGCGGTCAGCTGGGAACTCGATCGCGGACCAAGGCTTTTCTGCTCTGCGGTCCTGGAAAGGCCGGGAGATGACCCGCATCGCCGTTCGCGAGCTTGCAAACATAGCGTCTCTCGAGGAAACCACTGGCGAGCTCTCACAGGTCGCCGAGATTTGTATCCGGCAAGTATTCGAGCATTGGGACACCGAATTGAGGCAACAATATGGTTCGCCCAACGCAGAATTCGCTATTCTCGCGCTGGGCAAGCTCGGTGGCGGTGAGCTGAACCATAGCTCGGACGTTGATCTTCTGTTTCTTTACAGCGAGGAAGGCCAGCTCACGCCGCACATTTTCTATCACGAATTCTTTAACCGGCTCGGTAAAAAAATCCTGGAAACATTTTCGACCTGGCATCCGGCTGGCTCGCTTTTTCGTATCGATCTCCGTCTGCGGCCAGAGGGCTCGGCGGGCCCATTGGCGCGCTCGCTCGATAGCATGGAGAATTACTATGCGGGGTTCGGCGAAACCTGGGAACGTCTGGCGCTGATCAAGGCGCGCGGAATCGGCGGTAGCCGAGAGTTGGCTTACGAATTCCTGCGGCAACATCAGCCGTTTATTTATCCCAGAAGCGCCTCACGCGATTTGCTCGATGAAATTGCAAGTATCAAGAAACGCATCGAGCGCGACATAGTCGGCGCGGACAAGCTCGAACGGGACGTGAAACTTGGGCGAGGCGGTATTCGTGAGATCGAATTCATCGTGCAGACGTTGCAGCTTATTCACGGAGCACGGCATCCATTCCTGCAGGAATCAAGCATGCTCAAGGCGCTGCGAGCGCTTCGGCAATTGGATCTTCTTCCGCGCGAGGACGTGCTCACTTGCGACAACACTTACCGCTTCCTCCGAAGGGTGGAGCACCGCTTGCAGATAGAAGCCGAACAGCAAACCCATCTTGTTCCTCGAGATCCGGAGGCTTTGCGGCGCCTTGCGCTGAGCCTGCGATTTTCTTCGAGCGAAGATTTTACTGCGGCGCTGCAGGAAAGGATGCGAGCAGTGCGTCCAATTTTTCAACGGATCGTTTCTGGAACAGCCAGTTCTCCGGCAGCAGTATCGAAGCCGGACGATCTGGAAATTTTCAGGGACCAAAAACGCGCCGCCAAAGCGTTATCGGACCTGGAGCAGGGCGCTGGAAGTTTCCATATCGCCCCGCGGACACGGCAGACCTTTCGCAAGCTGCGTCCAGCTTTGCTCGGATGGCTTTCCAGGGCTGCGGACGCGGACACAACGCTGAATCAATTCGTTCGCCTCGTGGAAGGTTACGGTCTGCGAAGTTTGTTTTTTGAACTTCTTGTTGCGAACCCCCGATTGCTGGAGCTGGTTGTGAAGGCTTTTGATGCCAGCCGCTTTGCCAGTGACCTTTTGATTCGGCGTCCTCAGCTGCTGGAAGACATCACCCGAGATCCAACTTTTGGCGAACCGCGTTCGGTAGCTGAAAATCTCCGCCGCTTGGATTCGTTAGGCGCGGACGCAAACAATCTTGATCCAATACGTACCTATCGGCAAAGGCATCTGTTGCGCATTATCTTGCGTGACGTGCTCGGGCTGATCCAGCCAGAAGCGACATTTGCGGAGCTCTCCGACGTAGCCGAAGCATGTTTGATTGCCGTCGCCAGGCTCCTCACAGGCGATCAACTGACCGTTATTGCGCTCGGAAAATTCGGGGGGCGAGAGACCAGTTACGGCGCGGACCTGGATGTTCTGTTCGTGGGCGACGACGTTCGCGCCGTGCAGAATCTCATGATCTCGATGGCGCAGCCAACCGCCGAAGGCGATATCTGGCCACTGGACGCAAGACTGCGCCCGGAAGGAGAAAAAGGCCCAATCGTTTGCTCTCTTGAAACCTATGAATCGTACTACGCAAACCGGGCACAGCCATGGGAACTGCAGGCTCTGACTCGCGCGCGCAGCGTTACCGGGCCGCTGCGAAACGAATTCATGGAGATCGCTAAACGCGCATGGCTTCGCGCATGCCAGGATCCCGGTCTTTTCATAAACATCAATGACATGCTCCAGCGTATTCGGCGCGACCGTGGGAGCGGATCGGATTTTAGTGATTTAAAGACCGGGGCTGGCGGCGTCATTGAAGCAGAGTTTCTGGTTCAAGCCTTGCAGATGCGCGGAAATATCTGGGAACAGAATTGGCAACGCGCCGTCGATCGATTGCACGAGCATGGCGATTTGGATGAGTCGGATGCTGCGAAGCTTAAGGATTGTTACGCGTTTCTGCGTCGGTGCGAACTCGTGTTGCGTCGATACGACAACAGAAGCGTTTCAACGCTTCCCACCGATACAGACGAGCAACGAAAGTTTGCGATCCGGCTCGGATATCAGCAATTGGATGTCTTCCGTCGCGAGTATCTCGATTCTCGCGAGGCCATTCACGAACTCTATCGAAAACACATCACGCCGGTTTAACTGCGGTGACGATCAACGTTCGCCCGAGTAGCATGGCGGGCGAATTCATCGCTCGGACCACCCAGGCATTCCGCTGGTCCAGGGTACCGTAAGTGCTTTTATCGCGATGATAGACGATCCAGTTGGCAGCACGGAGCGGGATCATCAGAAACGGCAAAGCCAGAAGCGAGCGACGCTGATATTTATCTACTGTCGGTTTTAAAACGCGGAAACCACAACTGAGAAGCGCGTACGACAGATAAAACCAACTCACTGGATTGATGTGGCCGCGCGTGGTGTGGATGTTGGATTCGTCCGGCGCCAAGGGACCAAACAGGTTGTAAAACCCGGACGACAAATAGCGCAAGCGCGAACGCAAATTCAGGATATTGGGAGTCGAAAACACAGCGACACCGCCTGGTTGCAGAACACGATAGATTTCACGGAGAACCTCGCGATAGTTTTCCAAGTGCTCAATCGTTTCGATGCATGTAACGAGTGCGAACCGATTATCGCCGTAGGGAAGTCGTTCGCGATTCAAATCGACAGTGTCGATTTTGAGACCTGGAATGGAGAGCAATTTATCCGTGTAATCGCAGCCAAATGACTGGAACGGATAGCGCGCGCGCACCAGCCGCAATAATTCCCCCGTCCCGCTGCCCACATCGAGATGATCGCCGCCCGACGGCATCGCAGGCACGGCCGCTATCGCACGCAGAACAGCTTGATGAATCCCCGAGGTGCTGAGCTCGGAAAGCTCGCGCCAACGTTTTCTTCCAAGAACATTTCTATAAAAAAACTTGGAGATCTTTCGAGTGCGCACAGCGAACTGTTAACGTGCCCGATCGACTGCAGATCGGCAATCGCTGCGAACCGATCAGCCCGGAATGCCCTTCAGCATTTCGGCGTTGGTGGGGAATTTTTTAACAAACATTAAAAGTCGCTGAATCGCTTCCTCTGGTTTGTGTCCGGCCAGCCCGCGTCGAATGAGATTGATCTTTTCCAGTTCCCACGGTTGCAGCAGCAACTCTTCCCGCCGTGTGCCGGAGAGAAAAATGTCCACAGCCGGATAGATGCGCTGGTCGCTTATTTTCCGGTCGAGAACCATTTCCATGTTTCCGGTGCCTTTAAATTCCTGAAAGATCAGTTCGTCCATTCGGCTTCCGGTTTCGATCAGCGCCGTAGCGACAATCGTCAGGGAACCGGCTTCCTCCGTATTTCGCGCAGCGGCGAAAATCTTTCGTGGAATCTCCATGGCGCGCGCATCGATACCGCCGCTCATGGTACGGCCTCCGCCGCCCATTGCATTGTTGAATGCGCGGGCCGTGCGGGTGATGGAATCGAGAAGAATAAACACGTGTTTCCCTGCTTCGACGAGACGTTTCGCCCGCTCAATCGCCAATTGCGAAATGCGCGTGTGGCTCTTGATATCGGCGTCGTTTGAGCTGGCCATCAACTCTGCCGTGGGATGCGAACGACGGAAATCGGTCACCTCTTCCGGCCGCTCGTCGACAAGCAGAATAATCAAAATGACTTCCGGATGATTCTTGGCCACTGCGTCCGCGATGTGATGCAGCAGCGTCGTTTTGCCGGTGCGTGGTGGCGCGACAATCAGACCGCGCTGGCCCATGCCGAGAGGCGTCATTAAATCCATGATCCGCGTTGTGTAACGGTCCGGCACCGTCTCGAGCTTGATTCGCTTGTTCGGATTAATCGTGGTCAGTTCTTCAAACGGTGTCAGACCCTGATATTTCGCCGGCTCTTCACCATTGATCTTTAGCAGCTTGATCAGTTGCGGCCCGCGGCTTCCGCGCCGGGTTTCACCGTAAATCCACATCCCGTCGCGCAAGCCAAAACGGCGAACAATTTCGGGAGTGACGAAAATATCCTGCGGTGTCTGCACGAAGTTACGCTTCGCATCGCGTAGAAACCCGAACCCTTTGCCAGAAATTTCAATGATTCCTTCGCCGAATTCCGGTTCGGCCTGAATCTGTTCGCCACCTTCGGCACCAGCTTCCGCGCCCTCGCGGCCGCCCGAACTCGGCCGGTCAATCGTTTCGACCTCGGTAGCAGTTCCGGCAGACTCAGTGTTCACCGACGAAGAATTTTTCGACCCCTCTGCGTCGTCGCGCCTGAATCTTTCGCCGCGGTCCCGATAACGTTTTCGCGGGAAACGGCGACGCGGGCGATGATGCCGTTGTTCCGGCGAAGCGGATTCAGTGGGCACAGGTTGGTTTTCGTTTTCTTCGTTCATAAGCTAAATCCTTCGCGGCGCGGCACGGCCTTAACACCTTTTCTGCAAGCAAATAGTTTTCAGGCCGGCAACTTGGCGAGCACTTCGTCGGGAATTTCTAGATTTGAATAGACGTTTTGCACGTCGTCATCGTCTTCAAGCGCATCACATAAGCGGAGCACCTGACGCACAGCGGCTTCGTCGGGGACCGCAACAGTCGTATCGGGGATGAATGTAAACTTTTGCCCATCGGTGGTTACGCCCGCATTCTTGAGAGCCTCAGCTACCGCGTATAGCTGATCGTGGGAAGTAATAATAACATACTGATCCTCGTCAGTTGTCAACTCTTCGGCCCCGGCCTCGAGGGCAATTTCAAGCAAACGATCTTCATCAATGCTCGATCGCGGAACGGTGATTTGTCCTTTCCGGTGGAACATGTACGAAACGCTTCCAGTCGAAGCGAGGTTGCCATTATGCTGGCTAAAGATGCTTCGAACCTCCGCCCCGGTTCGATTCTTATTATCGGTTGCCGCTTCGACAATGATGGCCACGCCGCTCGGCCCGTAACCTTCATAAACGATTTCGTCGAATTGTTGGGCGTCCTTGCCTTCACCGGTTCCGCGTTTAATCGCGCGCTCGATGTTATCGTTTGGCATGCTCTGAGTGCGCGCGGCCTGAATGGCACTCCGCAGGCGTGGATTGCTGCTGGGGTCACCGCCGCCGCGCTTTGCCGCGATGGTGATCTCCTTTGATAATTTACTGAAGATCTTGCCGCGTTTCGCGTCGATCGCGCCTTTAAAACGTTTGACCTTCGACCACTTACTATGTCCCGCCATGGATGGGGATTGTTATCCAAACTGCTGATTGAACGTGCGAATTTCCGAACAACACCTCACCGAGAGAATTCTGGCGAGGAAGGAAACTGGCGCGGAATATCTAACCGCGGCCAGAACTGTTGTCAATTGCACGCCGACGTCATTGTAGATCGCGGAAAAAACCATTCGTTTTCTCCAAGGAAAGTTCTGCGCTTGAGATTCGCGTACAAAAAGACGGGCTGGCTTTCGCCATCCCGCCCACTTCGCGAATCGAACTAAAAACGAAACTTACGGCAGAGTTAACAGCCAGGCGCTGCGCCCATGCGTGGCGGCATACAGTTTCCGTGCGCTGGGAGCAATTGTGAGGCCCGCGACCTCGACCATAGGCAGACCAGTGCCTGCGACTTCCCAATTCGTCGAGCCGTTGGGCAACCTTAGAACGCCCCAGTCGTTCGAGACATAGAGATCACCCGTGACGGAATCAAAGGCGACGCCCGTAGCGGGAAAGTCTGGAAAACCTGGCCCGCCCGCGCCGTCGAGATTTGTCCAGGTCGCAGTGCCCGCAACCGGGTCGTACGTCACCGAAAAGACGTGCCCTGGCGTTGATGGCGTCAGTGCGCTGTAGCTCGAATATACAAGATAGGCATGATTCGAATTCGCCGGATCGACAGCGATGCCGCTAATAAAGCGGCCCGGGCTGTTTGCCGCGAGAGAATCCAGTCGCGTGTAGACTACGCTGGTGTTCGTTGTGTCAGCATTCTTCGAGATAAAGACCCGGCCTGTCGTAGTCGCCGCCCATAGGGTCGTTGTATCAGAAGTCGCGCGTGCGATGGCCGCGACGTTTCCGCCGGACCGAGTCGTACCACGATAATCTGCAGCGCTCGTCGTAAGATTCGTCGCGCCGACAGGGCCGATCGGCACGAAGTCACCACAAGCTGGATTTGCCCCAGAAGTCGTAAACTCGGGACAATTGGCTTCGAGAAATGCTTGATTACCTGCCCAATCCTGGGTCCGCCAGACACTCAGAGAGCCTTGGAAGATTGTTCCTCCCCTGACAGGATCAGGAATGATGGGAGAGTAAAACTGGGCGCTTTCACCGCTGGCCACAATCGGCCCGCTGGCGATCACCCACTTCAATGGATCGCCACCCCGAAAGTTCACATCGTGAAAATTCCCGGTGAAACTGTTGAACCGAAGCGACGGCCTGCCCACGTTAAAACCCGACTGACCGCCGTCGCCGTAGATTCTCTGCGGCCAGGTGGTTGTCGAACCAGCGGGTTTTTCCATCGTGCCGTTATCCTGCGTGCCGCCCATCAGGCTGTTTGCATTGGCGGGGTTAATCGAAAGGCTTTGAAATTGCAGTGTTGAAAGCCCATCGTTGTAGGTGGTAAAGAGTTGCGTCGGAACGGCTGACAGCAACTGTTGGCATGTCGCGAGGTCGGTGCCGCTTAGGCCGCGGTCCGCGCACTGCGAGGAAATGTTCGCGAAATCCCCACTCGATCGCACCAGTCCACCATCGCTCCCGAAGAATGCAATGTCAGTGCCAGGCACTTCCACGATGGCGTGACTGTCCGGGTGCATTCCATTAGGAGCGATTGGATTCGGTTGACAACAGCTACCGGGTGGCGTCGGATTCGTGGTTGCGTCCCAAGTCACATCGGTAAACGTGGTGCCCGCGTCCGTCGAGCGTATAAACGCGCGTCCGTTATTCCTGAAGCCATAATTGCTATAGTTAAAAGAGCCGCCGAGATATACGACATCGGGTTTTCCCGGTGGTGTATAGACCACATTGTCATACCAGCATTGGCCACCGACGGCAGGATCACCGCAATAGTTCAGCGTCTGATTCGGTGCGCCTGAACTCTGCTGCAGTGCTGTCAGGTTGGTGAAACTCCCGTTCAGCCCGTGCGCGGCGTCATTGCTACGAAACAATCGCGCCTGATTCGCCGCAGCCACACTGGAATTTCCAACGCCAACGTACATTCGCGTATGTCCACCTCGAAAGGGTGTGACGGCGAACGTCGCTCGATCGGTATTCAGCGCCGGATTCAGTGCGGTCTTTATCTGTATCCAGCTAGAGCCGCTATCTGTCGAACGCCACACCCCGCCTCCGGAATTTGGCGGGCAGATGTTGGTCGCAGGGAACGGCGCAGCGTACACTATGCTCGCCGAGTGAGGATCCAGCTCTACGTCATGGACGCCGCGCGTTGAACCGAAACTTGCCTGAACGATTCCAGCGCTACCTGCGAGCGTCGGATTCAGGCAAACGTCCTGGTAATTAAGCAGTGTAAAAGTCGCACCACCGTCCGTAGACTTCCAGAAGCCGTATGGCGGCAGCCCAGGGGCAAGCGACACGACGCCGCCACTCGACACGGAACTAACGCCACGCACTGCCCGGACGGATCCCACGTAGATTGTGCTCGGATTATTTGGATCAATAACGATTGAGGAGATCGCTCGTCCGTCGAAAGCGGGACCACTGTATGCGGGCGCCGTTTGAAATCCGCCAGTTCCGACGGCGCAGGTGCAGTCAACGCCTGCCCCAGTTGGAACATTTGTGTGTGCGGCGAGATGCGCCCATGTATTTCCACCATTGGTCGTCTTGTAAATTCCGAAACCGGCTTCCGAATCAGACGACGCGTTGGGCTCGCCGGTTCCGGCATAGAGTGTGTTTCCTGTCGGGTCAGTCGGATCAATGACTAATGTTCCTATTGCGTTGGTGGCGAAACTCCCCGAGATGAAATTCCACCTTTGCTGCGCGCTGGTATCGAGCGCGCGATCCGTTTTCCAAATACCTCCCCCGGCTGCTGCAAGATAAAGCGTGCAGTTGGCCTGGGTGCAATTTGGTGCAAGAGCCAAGGCAGTAACTCGGCCAGACGTTGTGTAGGGCGCCCCGCTAAACGTCAATACAGCGGGAAACTTTTCCGCGGTCGGACCAACGAGCGTCCACTCTCCGACTGATAGTCTACCCACAGCCCTGCTTAGGGCGTTGGTCCAGGCGGCTTGCGCGTTTCTCGTCAATTCAAACGGAACATATGCTGCGGGATAAGCGCGCCTCGCGTACTCCTCTTCAGCTGCCGCCGTTGGACCGCTCTCGCGAGCGGGGCCAGGTATTGTCAGCTTGTTTCTAAACAATGCAGCGCGATTTTGCCGTAATTTATCGGTCGTGGCTTTGTCTGATTTCGCCCACAACGGACCGGACGGTTTCACCGCGACGAACGCCATAGCGGCCGCTGCAGACAATAGGGTTACGACACCTGCAATGCGCAGATGCGAGACAAGACGGTTGTGAGTAAACCAATGTGGAGCTTTCATAGTTTTGTTTGGATGCAGTTCGAGCCTTGGAGTTTGTTCGGGCTCGGAGAGTTTGCAGAGGCTTTCGCGAACAAGAGACGCGTAGTTTGCGAAAATCACGAGCAACACTTCAAGACTTTTTACATTAAACTTTTGTAATGTTCGGAACCGAGTTGGCCCAATTTTTCTTCTAAATTTCTCGCCAGCGCATCACCATTGCGCTCATGAAAATTCTTCTCGCGGCTATTCTCGGCGCGGTCGCCATGTTCATCTGGACAGCGATCGCGCATATGTTCTTGCCTCTGGGCGAGACTGGCATCGCCGAAATTCCGAACGAATCAGCTGTCCTCAGTACGCTGCAAAGCAACATTGGTGACCAGACTGGTCTATACATTTTCCCCGGGATGGGTGTGGGCAAGGACGCAAGCCGGCAGGAAAAGAGCGAAGCCATGAAACATATGAACGAAAAGCTCGCAGCGAATCCATCGGGGATTGTTATGTACCATCCGCCGGGGCGTCCCTTCGCGTTTGGCAAAGCGCTGGGGATCGAATTCGTTACTCAATTAATCGAAGCGATTCTTGTGGTATTTTTACTTGCGCAGACGCGCCTCGAAACCTTTGCTGGACGAGTCGGGTTCGTTTTAGCAGCGGGAATCCTAGCAGCGATTGCCACCAATATTTCCTACTGGAATTGGTACGGGTTTCCCGCCACGTACACGGCGAGCTACATGCTGATCCAGATCGTTGGATTTTTTATTATCGGAATCGTCGCTGCGCTCGTCTTGCGCAGGCCCCCTTTGGGTCCTGACATTAGCTAACTGCGACTCGTTAGGCACGCAAGAACGCTACTGTAAGAACCTGCCGTGAGGCTGACGCTTTCGCGTCCGTCTGCGCGCGCCGCGAATCACAGATCGCCGCGCGTACTCACGCCAAGCTCCCGCACCGTCAGTGCACGGCGGCCGCTCGCGTTTCCATACGTCGCCTCAGCTCGGTTATCGCTCCTTTGGAAGCGCCGCCTCTTCGATGTATCGGCCGGAATCCAGGTCGCGCCGGCGGCATTGAGTTTCAGAAATTTTGCAATTTCTTTTTCAGACAAATCCGTGCCTTTAATATGGGAATAGCTCTCCGAAATACTGCGATCATTGGCAAAGATCACAACGTAAAGGTACCGGCCCTTGTGATAGATCAAGCTGACGGTTCCGTCGGCGCGCAACTGTCGCTGGTCCAAGGTGCCGTATAAGTCGTCAATTCGGTCTGATGGATCGCCCAGGTA
>JBKPMH010000051.1:0-11059 GCA_046732035.1 Verrucomicrobiota bacterium | reverse complement strand
CGTTGGACCAGGTGGTCAGCAGCCCAACGGCAGTCAGTTTACGCAGTTCGTCCTGAACGGTGCAGAGAGCCAACCCGCTCAAGTTGGCAAGCTCACGGACGTAACGTTGCTTCTGCGGGGATTCAAAAAGCAATCGAAATAATTGGGCCCTTACTTTTGGAAACAAAACATCCAAGAACGCACATTCCGATCGCTGCATGGCGAGCTTTCTAACTCGACTGCTTAAAGCAGTCAAGTTCAGAATCAGCGGTTTGCTCGCTTAATTTCGCGCGATGGGCGAGCGCGAACGCCTGGAACAGTTTTCCCTCGTGATCAAGTGCTAGGCTGACCGCGCAAGATGGAGTGCTGCAAATCAGGTCATCTAAATGCGCGGATGGAGAGGAGGAGCACCAGTAGAGTAAAGAACGCAAGGAAGCCATAAACGATTCGATCCTGCAGGCGAGCGCGGCGCGCCGCCTGCGCGTAGGGGATTCGGGTGAAAGTGACCATTGTGTAAAGGGGCAAATACACGCCGGGCAGAGTGGCCTCGAGAACGTGATCGAGCTTTTTCCTGGCGCGAAAGACGCTGGATGCAGTTTTGTCGCGCATCTCAATAAAGTTGCCGACTGCCAGATCGGCCAGAGCCTCGGCATTTTCTTTACGGCGCGAAAAATATTCCGCGAACGCCTGTTCGCGATCATTCGCGAATCGTTCCAGGCATTCATCGAGCACCACGCAATCTTCAAACGCGGCATTCATTCCCTGTCCGTAGAATGGAACGACTGCGTGGGCTGCATCGCCAAGCAGACAGACTTTGTCACGGTAATACCATGGCGCGCAACGAATGGTCACAAGTGAGCCAGTCGGGTTGTTGTTAAAATCCTCGAGGAGCGTCGGCATGAGGGGAACGGCGTCAGGAAATTCATCATCGAAAAAGCGCCGAATATCGTGGTCTGTCTTTGTCGTGGCGAAACTGCGCGGGCCTTTGAATTGCCAGAAAAGTGTGCAAGTAAAAGACCTGTCGGGATTGGGAAGTGCAATCATCATGAAACTTTTGCGCGGCCAGATGTGGAGCGCGTTTTTCTCAATTCGCCACGACCCATCTGGTGCTGGGGGAATGGTCAGTTCCTTGTAACCATGTGCGAGATAGCTCTCGTCGTATTGGAAGTTCTGGAGCTTTTCCTGCATCGATTTGCGCACTGAAGAGAACGCTCCGTCGACGCCGATCACAGCATCGCCAGCTGCGGTGAATTTGCCGGTCTCGGTTTCCAAATGGCAGAGTGCTTTTTCCAAATCGACATCGGTGCATTTATGATTGAAGTGGACACCGACATTCGGGTAACGCTGAGCCGCTTCGATTACCGCGGTGTTGAGCGATGCGCGTCCGATCGAGTTAATGCATTTTCGGGGATCGACATCGTAAGGCGCAAAATGCAGCGCGCCGGATTTGTCGTGAATCATTCGGCCGCGCATGGGGATGGCGTCGCGCAACGCTTCGTCGGCGATCCCGATCTGTTCGAGCGCATGAATCCCACGAGTCGAAATTGCCAGGTTAATTGATCGGCCGCCAACAATGTTGCCTTCACGTGGATCGGCCCGGCGTTCGTACAAATCGACATCGTACCCGCGGCGTCCCAAATATGCTGAGAGCAATCCTCCGGCCAGGCCGCTGCCGACGAGAATAAATTTAGCTGGCATCGGAATTTTTTAGCCGCAGATGGTATGGATATCACGGATGTTCAAAGTGATACCCTGGTGCGCCATTTTGAGCCCATCCGAAAAACGGCTTTAAGCGCGCTATTCTTTTAGATTTACGAGCTGCAAAAACTAGCTTGTTACCGGCTGCCTGAATTTCCCGGCGTCGCCTCGCTGAGAGCATTCGAACCGACTTTGCTGGCTTTGTCTTTGACTGCCGATTTTGACTTCTCCTTGTCCGTTTCGTAGTCCTGCAGCCATGCAGTCCACGGCATATTCTCTCTCCAAGCAGTGATACCCGAACGGCCGTAGTGCTGTTCCACCTCATATTCGTCGTCTTTTACGACCGGGCACCAGAATAACCGGCCAGCTCTCCTCCAGCCATCGAGGATGATACCGTCTTGGAACGGCTGATTGCGGGCCGTTATTACCAGGCAATTGTTCTCGCTCGACGTATGGTCGTAGGCGACGCCCCAATGGAGCACCAGTGTTTTCGGTTTGAGTTCTTTCAAGCGCGTTCCGATGTCCTGCGTCCAATGCCCGCACCAACCACGCTTACGGGCGCCCACGTTGACCAGGAACGCTTGAAACTCTGGGTTTAAGACGACGTGGTAATCCTTTGCCAGCTTACGCGCCGTCGTATGTGCGGTCAGAGAGATGAGCTCTGCTTCTTTCGGATCCACGTCGGGTCCGAGCTTCGTCAGCGCCTTGGCCAAATCCCTGATCGACCTCTCGTCTTTGGCGGAGACCTGATTGACTAGCGCTAGAATCGCGTACACCAACACAACGCTAAAGCTTGATTTAAACATTCTCATGGCTGTTTAAGCATAATCCGCTCGATATTCCAACAACGAATGCCGTCGTTGTCATTGGCGTTGCGATGCATGCTTTACGCGCGAACACCGCTCGTGTCCAGGCGCTGCTGCATGCGAAACTGATTTCTCGGCTACATGCAATTTCGACGGGTTATTTATTGGTTTGGAGTAATTGGAATTCTGGCGCTCTGAAGAAGTGGCCGTGCAACAGGTGATTTTGTCAGCTACGAACATTCACGTCCACAGCTAGCTCAAAGAAGGGCTCGCACAACATGCCAAAAGACGCAGTTTAACTTGTATAAACACATGAAAAATCGATTCCGGCAAATACTCGCCTCGCTGATTTGCATTTTCGCGGTCGCCTACTCCCTGAACGCGCAACAACCCGAGCCCGCGAGGCCGAAGCAGTTTATTTATGTATTGAAGCTGGTGCCGCGGCTATACGCAGAGTCGGCCTGGACGAAAGAAGACAATGCCGTGATCAAACGGCATTTCGTTCGGTTTCAAGAGGCCGTGAAGTCCGGTCAGTTGATTCTCGCGGGGCGGACGCCAGAACCAGGCGATAAAACATTTGGCATTGCGATTTTTGAAGCGCCCGATGAAGCCACGGCGAAAAAGTTCATGGAGGAAGATCCGGCTGTTGCAGGCGGATTGATGACCGCGGAGCTGCACGCCTTTACGGTCGCGCTTGAACGCAAGAATCCGTAGAATACTGGATTACAACAATAACTCAGGCTAGTGGTGATCGCCTAGAATCCTGGCGAAGCGCCAGACTTCGTGAAAGGTATTATACAATGGGGTAGGCGCGACGCGGATGACATTGGGCTCGCGAAAATCGCATTTCACGCCGGCGGCTTCGAGCGTCTTGAACAATTCCCTGGGATGTTCGTGTGCCTGAATGGACAATTGGCAACCACGCCCGTCCGAATTGGATGGTGTGATAACAGTAAACTTTTTCGATCCAAGGTCACTTAGCAGAAACTCAAGATAACTGGTCAGCCTGCTCGATTTCTCCCGTAGTGGTTCCATGCCACCAGCGTCATCGAAGACCCCAAGCGAGGCGCGCAATGGCGCCATCGATAAGATGGGCGGATTACTAATTTGCCAGCCATCGGCCGACGCAACCGGGATGAATTCGGGTTCCAAATGCAATCTGAACCGCGTGTTCGGATCGTTGCCGAACCAGCCGGCAAACCGCGGCAATTTCGTGTTGCTCGCGTGTCGTTCGTGCACAAAAGCGCCGGCGACTGCCCCGGGACCCGCGTTTAAATATTTGTACGAACACCAGACAGCAAAATCGACATCCCAATCGTGGAGACACAGGGGCACATTGCCGGCGGCATGGGCGAGATCGAATCCCGCGACAACGCCGCTTCCTCGTGCTGCAGCAGCGATTCTCTTAATATCGAACAATTGGCCCGTGAAAAAATTGACACCGGCAAACATCACCATGGCGAGTTGATCGGAATGCTTCTCGATCAAATCCACAATATCTTGTGTTGGAATTGTGAACGCGCCTTTACGCGGCCCTGCGAGAATAAGCGCCTCTCTTGGGTCGAACCCATGGTGCATGATTTGCGTTTTAATTGCGTAGGTGTCGGAAGGGAACGCAGGTTCTTCCATCAGAATTTTGAAACGCGATTTGGTCGGCCGATAAAATGTTGCCATCATCAGATGGAGATTCACGGTCAGGCTGTTCATGCAGATCACTTCCAGCGGTTTTGCACCAACAAGCCGCGCTGCGGGTTCGCGGAGCGCTTCGTGATACGTGTACCACGGTGTCTCGGGCGCGTGATGCGCATCGACACCCAGCTTTGCCCAGTTGTTTAGCTCTTCTTGGACGATTCCTCTCACCGATTTTGGCATCAGGCCTAACGAATTGCCCGCGAAATAGATCAATGGTTTGCCATTTTTGCCGAGCGGAAGATAAAACTTTTCGCGAAAGACGCACAACGGGTCTTCTGCATCCAATTTCAGGGCGAAATCTTCGTCATTGGAAAATGTCATAGAGATAAAACGAGCAAAGAACGTCCAACGCCGAGCGGCCAACGTCCAATGCTCAATTTGGAATGTATTTCGGGGCGCGTTGCGTCCGAGTGTTTTGTTGCCCTGATGGATTAACCGGTTTTCGGCCGCTGCATAAACTCGATGGTCGTGCCATCTGGATCGCGAACGTACACGACACGCTTTCCCGCGTTCGGACCGGACAGAAGAACTTGTGGCTTGCCAGCAGCTTTCCAGCCGGCTGAGTTGATCGCGTTCAGGGTTGTATTGAGATCATCAACAATGATAGCCACGTGCACGAAACCGACATCACACGGGCGAAGACCGACGTGTCGTTTACGCTCCGCTGGCGCGAGATACTCCAGCAACTCAATCTTGTGACCGCCCGGGACTTTCACCACTGCGAGCTTGATCTCCGCACCGTCTACGCCGGTAATTTCACTGGCCATTTCCCCCGTCTGGTGCGCGACGTGTGAAAGCTCAAAACCGAGGACGTCCCGCCAAAATGCAAGCGATCGCTCAAGGTTTGATACGGTGATGCCGGTGTGATCGGCGGCAAGAACGCCAGGAGAAGGCCTGTTATTCGTGCTCACGTCGTGTAATCCATATTGGAAAGAGCTTGGTCCGAAGTAGCACGCACAAGTGGGCGAAGTTAACTGACCGCAGCGATAACTTTGAGCTCGATAGCAATCGGCGTCGGCAGTGCGCCAACCTCTATCGTCGTCCGCGTCGGGTTAGGCGTGCCATCACCAGAAAAATATTGCGCGTACAGTTTATTGTAGTTTGCAAAATCTTTTTTCATGTTGGTGAGAAACACCGTAACGTCGACGATGTCGTTCCAACTCGCGCCTGAGTCTTCCAGCACCAGTCGTACATTTTCAAACACCGCGTGGCATTGTGTTTCGATATCGTAATCGAGGACGGCGCCGGCCGAATCAAGCGTGACACCGGGTATCTCTTTGCTTCCGCGCACGCGTGGGCCAATGCCAGAAAGAAATAGCAGGTTTCCCACGCGGTTGGCATGCGGGAACGCTCCGACCGGTTCAGGTGCGCGAGAGCTTTCGAATATTTTACTCATTTTCTTGTGACCGGATTAGTATTAATCCAGCGTCAATCTTCAATTAAGAGGCGACGTCGAGCAATCATACTTTCGTACAATTACCGGCCCGAAGATTCTGATGTCGTAGTTGTAACGCTATTTTCATCCGGCGTCTGGAAGCTCGTTACCGGAGGCAGGACCTCTTTGAACGTTGCACCGTAAATGTCCCATACGGTCAGAAAGAGCCCACAGACAATTGGTCCAACGATGAATCCGATTGGACCGAAAAGAAACAGTCCGCCAAGGGTGCCGATCAGAATGAGAAGATCCGGCATTTTCGCATCTCTGCCGACAAGTGCGGGCCGCAGGAAGTTGTCCACGGTGCCGACGACCGCAGCGCACCAGGCCAACAGCAACGTCGCAGCCACGTACTGCCCGTTAATGAATAGAATAATGACGGCCGGTACCCATACCAAAGCTGCGCCTATGCCGGGCACAATCGAAAGGATCGTCATGATTGTTCCCCAAAATGCCGCGCCTTGGATGCCCGCCACCCAAAAGGCGATTCCCGCCAGAGTTCCCTGGATGATTCCGATCACTACCGTGCCTTTGATGGTTGCTCGCGTGATCGAAGTGAACCGAGCCAGCATTCGTGTTTCATCCTCGTCGTTCAAGGGCAGGTAATAAAAAATCCGTTCAAGAATCTTTTTGCCGTCTTTGAAAAAGAAAAACATGGCATAAAGCATGACAAACAAATTGAGGATGAACGCGGCTGTGGTGGCGGTCATGCGCGAGAGGACTGTAACGAGAAAGGCGCCTGCGGATTTGGCGGCGGTGCCGAGTTGTTGCAGAAGTTGCTCCTGGCTCGGAACATAATCGGCCAGCCCAGGGAATCTTTGGACCAGCCAATCGTGCAAGTTGAACGTACTCGCCGCACCTAGATGTTGGCGAAGCCATGGAATCGTTTGGTCACTTACGCTCAGCGCCTGTTGCACCACAATTCCCAGAAATGCGGTGATCGGGCCAAGAACGAGGATGATCAATATCAGCAAGGTGAGCACAGCACCTAACGACTCGCGACCGCTTAGAAGTCGCGTTATCCAGCGATAAAGAGGGTGAAATAATCCGGCGAGCAAACCGCCCAGAAGAAGCGGTTCGAGAAACGGCCATGCAACCGCCAGGAACAGCACACTAACCGCCACCACCAGCAGCAGGACAAAAGCCGTGCGCAGATTTGCACCGCTAAGCGTTGGCGATGCCATGCTGGAACATCGGGTTACGGTCCGCTCGACGAACGTTGTCGCCTAACCGTCCGGCATAATCTTGCCGGTTCATTCGTTAACCCGCTCATCGAGAAAGTTAAACACTTCATCCTTTCACATGCGGATGGCAAGGTAAACGACATTGTGCCGCTTCGGAGGTTCGACAGAACAGATAAATAAATTTTCGCAATGCGCCTTGTTTAATCTTACCGCCGCTCACCAGGCGTTTTTTCAATTGTGATTATGACCATTCTTCAACGCGATTGCCTGCGCCGAACCGAAGCGTTTCGCCGATCTCGCGCGCGCTTTCATTGTTTCGACTGCACGATCGCGCGCCGGCGCGTTGGTCACAAGAGCATCGAGCAAATGTTGCGCGGCGTGAGCTACATCATCAACAGCACGATTAAAAGCAGCTTCGTTTACTTTCGAAGGTTTTGTGAAACCGCTTAGCTTGCGTACGAACTGGAGCGACGAAGCGCGAATTTCATCTGTGGTCGCGGGTGGACTGAAGTTATGAAGTGTTTTGATGGCTCGGCACATCCTGAAACATCAGCACTTCCACATGAATGATCAACCACATCGTATTGCGCTCACCAGACTGCTCAGGCTCCCATGGGCTTTGGGTGATGGTCCAACTCAAGATCGATTCAGGGCAGCCGGGACTATTTTGCGATGCAGACGTTTTTTGGTTCGGTAAAGAAATGCAAGGCTTCCTCGCCGCCTTCACGGCCCACCCCACTTTGTTTCATTCCGCCGAAAGGAACGCGCAGGTCGCGCAGAAGCCAGCAATTCACCCAAACCGTTCCGGTATTGATTCGTTCTGCCACACGATGGGCGCGAGTCAGGTTTTGTGTCCAGACGCTCGAGGCCAGGCCGTAGTCGCAATCGTTCGCATGTGCGATCACTTCCTCTTCGCTGTCGAACGGCGTAATCGAGACGACCGGCCCGAAGATTTCTTCGCGGTTTGTGCGGCATGAGACCGGCAAACCAGTAATGACTGTGGGCTCGAAGAAATAACCGTCGCGGCAGCGCTCGTTGATTTCTTTCGGGGCTTTACCTCCCAGCACAACCTTGCCGCCTTCCTGCCGTGCAAGCTCTACATAGTACTTGATCTTATCGAGCTGGCTCTTGCTTGCGATAGCACCCTGGTCTGTTTTCTCGTCGAGCGGATCACCTATTTGTAATCGTGACGCTTTCTCAATGAAGCGTTCGACGAAATCGTTATACGCGGACCGCTCCACGAATACTCGGGATCCGCACAGGCAAATCTGTCCCTGATTCGCAAAAGAAGAACGTACGCTTCCCAAAACTGCAGCGTCCAGATCAGCATCGGCAAAGATGATGTTCGGGTTCTTTCCGCCGAGTTCGAGCGAAACTTTCTTGAACAACGGTGCGCAGGCTTCCGCGACCTTGCGACCGGTGACGGTACCTCCGGTAAACGAAATGGTATTGATCTTTGGATGCGTTGTAATTGCAGAACCGACATTGGGTCCTGTGCCGTGCACGACATTGAGGACACCTTTTGGCAGACCGGCTTCGCTCGCGAGCTCGCAAAGCATGTACGCCGTCATTGGGGTGAGCTCGCTCGGCTTCGCAATAGCGGCATTTCCGACTGCGAGCGCGGGCGCAATTTTCCAGCTCAGCAAATAGAGGGGCAAATTCCAGGGCGATATTAGACCGGCGATTCCTCGCGGCTGCCGCAGCGTGTAGTTGAATGCGAGATTGTCTGTTAAGTGAATTTCGGATTGTGTGTGCAGGATCGCAGTCGCAAAGAAACGGAAATTGCTCGCGGCCCTAGGAATATCCAGGGCCCGGGCCAATGAAAGCGGCTTGCCCGTGTCGATCGATTCGGCGCGCGCGAGCTCTTCCAGATCGCGCTCAACCAGGTCCGCGATACGAAGGAGAATTTTGGATCGTTCGGCCGCCGGTTTGTTAGACCAACCGACAAACGCCTTTTCCGCGGCAGTGACAACAGCTTCGACGTCGCGCGCGTCGCTATCCGCGACTTGCGAATAGGCTTTGCCAATCGCTGGCTCGATATTGTCGAGGTACTTGCCGCCGACCGGCTCTACGAATTCGCCGTTGATGAAGTTTTGGATCTGCGGCGGTTCGGTGCGCACGCAAGAGTTTAAACGCTGAACGCGCCTTCGCCAACCAGTGTTGCCTTAAAGGTAAAGGCAGTCGAGGTGCGATAAAAACTCCCGCTGAGTACTGCTGCTTTGTTATGCCCGCTGCCGATGACCGCGATGAATTGGTCGCTGCCTGCGGACTGAGGTATTGGCCTGCGTTTTTCCTCCTAGTAAAAGGGGGCCAATACTGAGAGGGAAAGTTGGCGTCTGTTTCTTTTGCTCAACGTAGTCGCAAAATGCCTTGAGGCATTCGTTTGCGATCTTGGGCAACGCGACGCCATAGAGTCGATCGATTCCTTCGATCTTATCTTTTAATTCTCTCGGGATTCGGATCGTCAGGCGAGCATCCTTCTTGATATTGGTCACTTTCTGAAGGGATCGCATAGTTCTCCTACTAACATCTACGGAAATGAGCGACTGAAGTTGCCTCATTTTTTGCATAGAATGCAAAAATTTCCTAAACGGCACGGTAGTCACCCGTATACCGATCGGGGCATCGCATACAAAAGAATCTTAATAACCACTATTAACAGCTGTGTCAGCATGTGATGACATAGGCGTCAACCAGGCGGAATTCGCGCTTTAACCAAGGGAAGGAGAAACATGGGGCGATATTCGGAGATTACTGTCCAGGACTGCCATGGTCATTGTGATCGGGAATGGGTTTTCCGCGCTGGCGACGGTTTATGATTCCGATGGGTTGGCAGCGAGTGTCCACGGCTTGCAGAACGAAGTGTTAAATGGCGACACCATCAGAATTCCCGCCGGCACATTCACTTGGACCAGTAAGGTGACGGTTACTAAAGCCATCACGCTGCAAGGGGCGGGCGCAGGCACGACGATTATAGACGATCAAAATAATCTCCGAGAGCCCCAAGCATCTGCGCAACGGCACTCATGATCTCCCAGTTCATAGCCCTTGTTGTAGTTGCGAGTTGGACAATCCCAATGTGGACAAGACAACGTCCAGTTGACGCAACCGGTGAGGGAGGGATTCGAACCCTCGGTAGCCTTTTGGGCTACGGCGCTTTAGCAAAGCGCTGCTTTCAACCACTCAGCCACCTCACCAAAAGCAGAGCGAGAATATCGCAGGCAATTTTGGATTTCCAATTCGTAATTTGTGTCTGTCGGTTGCCACCCTGGTAGCGCAATTACGCTTTCATCAGAGTTGCCAATTGCCTCATGCTAATTGAAATGGTTGGGCATGATTAGTGAGGATGAGGCGCGTCAACGAATTTTGCAAAGCGTTCGTTCGTTAGGGGAACGAATTGTTCCGCTTTCTGAAGGCCTGGACTGTTTCAGCGCGCGTGAGGTCGTGGCGCGGTCGCCGTTGCCGATGTTCGATAATTCAGCAATGGACGGGTATGCCGTCGTGGCGGCCTCATCCAAAAAAGGCACGCGATTACAAGTGATCGGGGAACAGCCGGCCGGAATCGACCGTCACCTGCGGGTTTCTGCCGGGGAAGCTGCGCGGATTTTCACCGGAGCGCCAATACCTGCTGGCGCGAATGCGGTTGTCATGCAGGAAGACATCACGCTCGAGGGCGACACAGTGCTGTTGAATGAGTCAGCCGATCCCGGCGAATTCATCAGGAAAAAAGGGTGCGATTTAGTGGAAGGCCAGAAAATTCTCGGTCCTGGCGAAAGGATTCGTCCTACAACGATTGCTCTTTTGGGCTCCCAGGGTTTTGCCGATGTGACAGTCGGCGGAAAAGTAGAGGCTGCTGTTCTATCTACGGGCGACGAGGTCGTTACACCCGGAAGTAAGCTCGAGCAAGGTCAAATCTACGACGCTAATTTGCTATTGCTTCAGGCTCTTGTGCAACAGTGCGGCGCTTCTTTGAAATCAGCCGAACATTCCCAGGACGATTTCGAACGATTGATCCAAACAATTCAACACGGAATCAAAAACCATATCCTTGTGATTACCGGCGGTGTTTCAGTCGGTGAGCACGACTTGGTGCAGTCGGCGTTACGCGCGCTCGGAGTCAGCATTGACGTCTGGCAGGTCGCCATCAAACCAGGGAAGCCATTTCTCTTCGGTCAGGCAAACGGGTGCGCTGTATTCGGTTTGCCCGGAAATCCTGTATCGGCGTTTGTAACTTTTTTGCAGTTTGTGCGGCCGGCCATCTTGAA